>DASSIZ010000069.1 GCA_035691485.1 Terriglobales bacterium | reverse complement strand
GATGATCCTGGACCGCAAACCAACCTCGGAAATCCGCCGCGCCGCCCGCGAAGAAGGAATGCATTTCCTGCGCGAGTCGGCGCTTGATAAAGTAAAAGCCGGCATCACCACGCTGAAGGAGATCAACAAGGTCACGTTTATTCAGACAGAACGCTAATGAGGTAAGCCGCCGCCACTTCGACGCGCCACCCGCGCTCGGCACCTGTTTTTCAGCGCGCGACTTCCACACGCAGCCGAAGCGAGTCTCAAAGCGCAACAATGCCTGCCTAGCCGACGCGGCTAATTCTATTGTTCTATTGACGGGACCAATTGCTACAGTTATTTTGACGGTCGTTCACGCCGGGTGATGGCGCGTATGGTTTGGCCTGGCAAACAATCGAACAATGCACGTCATACGGTAGGCACGAGTATGAATGCTGATCCTGGGATTGAAGAGAAGCGCCGCACCAAAAGATATCCTTTCACCGTGGTCGTCACTATCCAGGAACTTTCTGCCGGGCAAAAAATTTCCGAGAATTCATCTACCATCGGCTGCGTCAGTCGCAACGCCAGCGAGAGCGGCATATGCTTGTCGACTGCTGTGCCGTTGCCGTATTCGGCCGTAGTTCGCTGTGATATCTCGGTCGATCTCCGGATCACCATCCCCACGATGGCCCAGGTTCGCTGGGTTCAGAGAGGTCACGCCGGCGAGTATCGTAGCGGCCTCGCCTACATACTTTAGCCAGACCTGATCCAGTTTCCGGTCCGACTTTTTGATTACAAGCAGCCCCGTCGGATTAGAATAGATAACGCAATCCGATTTCGAACTGCGCGCCTGTTTCTTCCACCCACACCACTTGCATCAGCGTCGGGATGGCGATGTGCAGGTCGAGCATGCCAATTTGGCACTGCACAACGGTGTTGCCCACCATCGGGACCGGGCTGGCGATGCAGATGCCGCCTCGGCTGAAGTTCAGTACTTCCGCGGAAATGACACCGCCAATATCGCAAGAAAATTGCTGGATATTAACATCGGCCGCTTGCGTTAATCGCCGCTGGCGCCGGCGATCATTGCGCTCCATCACGCTCTTTACACGGTTGCGGACCTCGGGGCTGACTCGGCCACCCTCGACGATCGTCTCGGGCAAAGGCTCCCAGTTGGAGATGGCGGTTCCGGAAAAAGGCTTTGGAGACGGGTCAGATGCTTCGTCCAGCAAGGAGGATCCCCATCCAACTAACCGAACCGCGCCTTTGCCCGTCCCCACCTTATCTTCGCATATCCGCCGCTTTGCCATAAAGTCCTTATCGTGCTCCCTGCAGAGGAGACGAGTGAGATAGCCTATTTTGCAAAGAAAATTGGTAACATCGGCGGAGGGGATGTCTGGCACACGCAAAACCTCGTCTGGTCAGGAACTTGGCGATGCCGCCGGCGCGGGCAAGACGGCAGTCATGGCCCGGCTTGCGGGTCTGGACCGGCTTGTTTCTGAGCTCTTCGCCGCTTCCGAGGCTGTGCGCTATGGCTTTTCCCAACCCGTATTTGCCGGCCTTTTAGCCGAAGCGCTGAACAAGTATCTCGAGCCGGATTGCGACGATTCCCGCCTCCGTGAATTCCTTTCTGCCCTACACGTACAAGAACTTGTGCTGGCACGAGCCTGTGCTGCGGGGAACCAGACCGCATGGGACGCCTTCCTATCGCGCTTCCGGGAGCCGCTTTACGAGGCCGGCATCGCGATTGCCAAGGATTACGTGGCCGGCCGCGAGTTGGCGGACTCCCTCTATGCCGATTTATGCGGGGCCGGTTCTCACGGAACCACTCCTCTGAACTCCTACATGGGCTACGGTTCCCTGGAGGGCTGGCTGCGGACGATTATGGCCAGGTCGTTTATTGATCGCTACCGCAGCGAGCACCGCCTGATCAGCCTGGAAGAGGAAGCCGAAGACGGAATGCAACTGGCTGCACCCGCTCTCGAGCTGCCCGCTACCGTCGATGCCCGCTTGGAAGAGGCGATTGACGAAGCGTTGAGCGACCTGGATGCCGAGGAACGCTACATTCTCGCTTCCTTCTTTCTGCATGACCGCACCCTTGCCGAAATCTCCCGGGTTCTGAAACTGCACGAATCCACAGTCAGCCGCCGCATTCAGAAGATCACTGTAGATATAAGAAAACAAATCATTAAGGGCATGATGCGCCGGGGCATGACCCGCCGCCAGGCGGATGAGGCCCTGGTCACCGATGTCCGCGACCTGCGGACCGATGTTCGCGCCCACCTGCAAGAAAATTTGCAAGATGGCAAAACTATTCCGTCTCCTACACAGGGATCAGATACGGCAAAGGTTGACGATGACTGCTGATGGAGGCAACAAGATGCTTGAGTTCCCCGAGATTGCTCGGCGGCGCCTGAGCTGTACGCAACAGCCGGGAGAGCACCCGGACCCGGGCATGCTGGCTGCATTTGTTGAAGGCACCATAACACCCACCCATCGCCGGGAAGTCTTGGACCATCTTGTCGGTTGTTCAGAATGCAATCGGGTGGTTGCCCTGGTTGTGCCCGAGCAGGCACTCGCCCCGATCTCGAGACCGGTTCCTGCCTCCCGCCGCTGGTTTGCTTGGGAGCCTCTTCGTTGGGCCGCCGCATCCGTTGCCGCCGCTGTCGTCGTCAGCGTTCTGTGGATAGGGCCAACCAGCCACCAGCCGCCGGCTGCAACGTCGGCATCTCTAAAACCCTCCCCAAGCGCCACAATGGCATCGCCACCGGCCAGCGCAGTGGCTCAGTCGAGCCAGGCTGCTCGTGAACCATTGCGGTCTCCGGCCCCCAAGCCCCGCGAGTTGGCTAAGGTCCCCGCATCGGGATCGGTGACGGAGTTCAATCCGGCGGTTGCCGCCGAGAGCCGGCCGGCGGTTCCGGGAAAGATTCGGGGAGAGACAGCATTTCAGACTTCCATAATTTCAAGCGCTGCGCCGCCCCTACCAGCGCCCGCGCCGGCGGTTACTCCGGAAACGTCGCCGGCACTTCAACCGGCCGGTCCCAGCGCGCCGGCATACATCGGTCCGATGATGTCTGTGGGAGAAAACGGCGAGTTGCAAAGGTCGGTCGATGGCGGCCGTGCATGGACCGCGATCGCGGTTCCGCATCGAGCGCCGCTGCGGGCTTTATCGATTCAGAATCAGGATATATGGGTGGGTGGCGACTCCGGCGGCTTGTTCCACTCTACCGATGGTGGTCAGACCTGGGCCGCGGTGGCGCCGTTCTCCAATGGCCAGACGCTCACAGACGACATTACTCGAATCGCATTCATGGATGAGCGCCACGGCTGGCTCATCACCAAGAATGGTGATAATTGGGTCACGGTCGATGGGGGCGCGACGTGGGCACTTCGATCAGCGCGTAAGTAGGCTGCTCTTAGAAACCCGCTCGGCATTACGTCGGTAATTTGCTGGGCCGGGCTCTTCTTGATATTCAGAAGGTCAGATTCCCCGGTTGCTCATCGTTTCTGGGGATCCTCCTTGGACGGGGACCTGTGGGGACAGGTCCCTTGCCGCCTCTGAGGAATCCCAAGCTCCCACCGATCAAGCATTCAGAACTATGCGCCTGTGAGCATCCGGTATTGTGCGTCGGTCAGGGGGACCACTGACAATCGTCCCTGACGCAGCAATGGAGAATCGCGAAACGCGGGGTGGGCCTTGATTTCCGCCAGCGACGTGGGTTTAGCCAGCTCACGTCCAGCTTTGATTTTTACGAGTGGGGTCTTCGGATTGCCGGCATCCACGCTCTCCACCGCGGCCGTGCCTACGGTCCGGCGCTCGTCGCCCGTGTGATAAATGATCAGATCATCGCCCGGTTTCATGCCGCGCAAATTCTTCAGCGCGACCGGGTTGGTCACACCGTCCCAGGTGGTGCTCTTGTCTCGCTGCAGATCCGCGAAGGAATATTCGGAAGGCTCAGTTTTCAGCAGATAGTGCATAGGCAAGTCGGAGATCCAGAAGGTGAAACGGCTTTATCCGGTCTTGCGCTGGTCTGAGCGCCTCGGAATCGATACCGGCGGTTTCTTGGCAACCTGCTCTTCTTCCTCTTCGCAGGCAAAGCAACCGTCACAATGACGGCATAGCAGGTGCTCGCACAATTCGTAGCCACACTTGCGGCATGATGGCAGCTGGTCGTAAACGCCGCCCTGTTGCTCCAGCCACTGATCGTGATTGCTCATGACATCACCTCAGGCTCCGGCAGCGGATTTCCGGCCCTTCCTCGACTTTTCCGAACGACTTTCAGAAGCAGACGATGATTCTCCCGCGGCCACCGAACGCACCGGCTTCTTGGCCGCGGCCAGGCTCGCCTTGAGCGCTTCCATGATGTCAATCACCGGCGCCAGTTGCTGTGCCGCCGGGGCCTCGACCACCTGCCGCCCTTCGACCTTGGCTTTGATCATCGCCATCAGGTTTTCGCGGTACGAATCCTTGTACTTGGCAGGCTCAAAATCGGCGGCGAGGGAATTGATCAGCGTCATTGCCAGCTCAAGTTCCTTGTCTTTAACCAAGCCCGCGTCGGTGCGGAATTCTTCCACCTTGCGCACTTCATCTTCGTAATACATGGTGTGCAGCAGGAGACCGCGATGACCGGGGCGCAGGATCACGATGTGCTCGCGGTTGTGCATCGCAATCTTCGCGATGCCGACGTATCCCGAGCGTCGCAGCGCCTCAAACAGCAGCGCGTACGGCTTCTCGCCGGCATCATCGGGCGCCATGTAGTACGAGCTTTCGTAGTACACCGTGTCGACCTGCTCGGTCTTCACGAACTCCAGGATTTCCATGGTGCGCGAGGAAGGCGGCGCCGCCTTTTTGATGTCGTCCTCGCTGACGACGACATACTTGTCCTTTTCGTACTCGTAACCCTTCACGAGTTCGTTGCGC
Organism: Terriglobales bacterium; assembly: GCA_035691485.1. Taxonomy (NCBI): domain Bacteria; kingdom Pseudomonadati; phylum Acidobacteriota; class Terriglobia; order Terriglobales; species Terriglobales bacterium. Next base: position 254,073 of record DASSIZ010000069.1, on the reverse strand, counting down.
GCAACCGGCTTGTCTTCGGCCTGGCAGTACAGGACCTGCTTCACGCGGGAGTGATCAGCCGCGTGCAGTTGATTGAAACTGACCGTCTCGCTGCGCGCAGCGCTGAACAGTTTTACCGGTAGAGACACCAATCCAAACGTGAGGTGCCCCTTCCATACAGTGGATGCCATCCTTCACCTCGCCAGAGCGTTCGGGGGAGAAAGGGATAATAGAAGTATCATGGAATCAGCGGATTTCCAAGTCACCTATGACCCTGAAGGACTACTCCCGTAAGCGCGACTTTGCCCGGACCCCCGAACCCCAGGGCCGGACGCCCGGACCAGCCGCCAGCCGTTTCGTGGTGCACCGTCATGCCTCGAGACGGCTCCATTACGACTTGCGGCTGGAAATTGGCGGCGCTCTGAAGTCGTGGGCTGTGCCCAAGGGCCCGACGCTCGACCCCAAGGAGAAGCGCCTGGCGGTTCACGTCGAGGATCACCCCCTGGAGTACGGCGATTTTGAGGGAACTATTCCGGCAGGGAATTACGGCGCCGGAGTCGTTACAGTGTGGGACCGGGGGACGTTCGAACTGCTAGGCGAGCAGAATGCGGAGCAGCAACTGGAGCGCGGCGACTTCAAGTTTCAACTGCATGGCAACAAGCTCATGGGCAACTTCGCCCTGGTGCGGATCAAGAACAGCAAGAAGAACGAGTGGCTGCTGCTGAAGAAGCCGGACTTCGCGGCGCAAGTGGGGTGGGATGCCGAAGATCATCTGGAACCGGTGCGTGGGGGCATCGCGGATCTGCCGGAAGTTGTGGGAGCGAAGCCGGCGCCGATGCCGGATCGCATTGAACCCATGCTGGCTACTCTCGATCGGACGTTGCCTGAGGGGAGTGAATGGGCCTACGAGATCAAGTGGGACGGGTTTCGCGGCCTGTGCTTTTTCTCCGCGGGCAAGCTGCGAATTGTGTCGCGGAATGGTCACCTGCTGAACGGACATTTCCCCGAACTGCAGGAATTGACAGCGTCCATCTCCGCCGATACAGCCATCATTGACTGCGAGATTGTTGCCTTCGAAGCTGACGGCCGGCCGAATTTCAGCCTGATGCAGCAAAGAACCGGCTTCGTGCCCGTCGAAACGCGGAATCGCGCGCCGGTATCACTGGTTGCCTTCGATCTTCTCTATATCAACGGATACGATCTTCGCGATGTCGCGCTCAGCGAGCGTCAGAAATTGTTGCGCAGCGTGGTGCGGACGGGGCCGCATCTGCGCCTGTCGGAGTGTTTTTCCGGCGCCGGCAAAGATGTGCTGCAGGCTGCTCGCGAGCACAGCCTGGAAGGCGTGGTTGCCAAGCGCCTCGACAGCAAGTACGAGCCGGGCCGCAGCCGCTGCTGGGTCAAAGTGAAATTCGATACGCAGAGCGAGTTTGTGATTTGCGGCTACACCGTTGGCCGGCGAAAACCGTTCTCCTCGCTGGTCCTGGGCTGCTACGACAACGACTCGCTGACCTGGGCCGGCAATGTCGGCACCGGGTTCACAGAAAAATCGCTGGCCGAGATCCACTCCCAACTGCAGCCGCTGTTAAGCAAGAAAAGCCAGCTCGCGCTTTCTCCCGATGTCGGGGAAGTAACATGGCTTTTGCCGCGCCTGGTGTGCTCGGTGCGCTACACCGGTTGGGGCGCCGACAATCATCTGCGGGCTCCGGTTTTCGCCGGCATGCGGCCTGACCTGGAAGCGCGCGACTGCGTGCGCGAATCTGGTCAGGAGCCGTCAAACCCGCCAGCCAATGACGCCAAGCTGCTGCCCGCGGGCAAGGCGGAATTCATCGCCACGATCGACGGTCGGCAGCTGAAATTCACCAATCTCAAGAAGGTGTTCTACCCTGCCGATGGCTACACCAAGCGCGACGTCATCAACTACTACTCCGACGTCGCGCCATTGCTGGTGCCGCACCTTGCCGGCAGGCCACTCTCGCTGAAGCGGTATCCCAACGGCATCGACGGTGAATATTTCTTTCAGAAAGACGCGCCGGCCTCGTTCCCGTCATGGCTGCGCACCGAAAAAATCGCCGCCGAAGAGAACGCGCCGCCCAAGCGATTCGTGATTTGCGACGATCACGCTACGCTCCTGTATCTGGCCAATCTCGGCTGCATCGACCAGAACCCGTGGTTCAGCCGCGCGGGATCCCTGGATTGTCCGGATTTCATCGTGCTTGATCTTGATCCCTACCACTGCGGCTTCGATCGCATCGTGGAGGCGGCGCAACTGGTTCGCCGAAAGCTGGAGGAAATTGAACTGCAGGGCTATCCCAAAACCACCGGCGGAGATGGCATGCATGTCTACGTTCCCATCGCGCCCATTTATACCTACGAGCAGGTGCGCACGTTTGCCGAAATCATTGCGCGCATGGTGATCGCCGAACGTCCCGAGTTATTCACCACCCCGCGCGCGGTCACGCAACGCGAAAAAGGAAAAGTCTATTTTGATTACCTGCAGATCTCCTGGGGCAAAACCATCTCCGCGCCTTACGTTCTGCGGGCACACAACCTGGCGCCGGTCGCGACTCCATTGCGCTGGGCCGAGGTGAAGGCTGGGCTTTCTCCTCTGGATTTCACGCTGGCCAACGTTCGCGCCCGTTTCCACCACCTGGGCGACATCTTCGCGCCTGTGCTCTCCAATTCCCAGCGCCTGGAAACGGCCATGCAGCGTCTGGATCGGCTTCTTCGCCGCGAAAAGTGACTTCCGCCCCGGCGTGCTTCGGACTGCCTCCGGCCGCTCAAAACCTGTCCCCACTGGGCCGCCGCTAATCGGCTGGACACGAATATCAATTGTTGACCTTTAGGTTTACAATCTTGGCTACCTTTGCTCGCCTGAGTCCCTATGAAGCGGCTCGCCTTTGAATTTGAAACAAATTTCGTGGCCTTTGTCGACGCAATTCCCGACGCTGTCGCCATTGTTGACGACGGCGGGCGAATCATTCTCGCGAATGCACAAACCGAAAAACTGTTCGGGTACTCGGCCACGGAGTTGACCGGCCAGCCGATCGAGATCCTGATTCCTGAGCGTTTCCGCCGCAATCATCCACACCACCGGGCCTCTTTCCATGACAATGCCCGGGTTCGGCCCATGGGGACCGGGCTCGACCTGTATGGATTGCGCAAAGACGACACCGAGTTCCCGGTCGAGATCAGCTTGAGCCCGTTGACGGCGAGCGGAAGCTCGATGGTGATCGCCGCCATCCGCGACGTCACCGAGCGCAAAGAGCGCGAGGAGGCGCTGTGGAAGCTGAACCGGCGGCTGGAAAAGGAAAAGGCGTACCGCTCCCTGGTCGAAAATGCGCCTTACGGAATTTACCGCGCCGGTGTCGAGGACGATCAGTTCCTGGCGGTCAACCCTGCTCTGATGCACATGCTCGGCTACGAACGCGAGCACGAATTACTGCGCCTGAGCATCGGCAATGATGTCTATCGCAACCCCGCCGACCGCGTCGCCCACTTGGAACTGGCTCGCCGAGAGCGGCACTTCCAGGGCGTGGAAGTGGAGTGGAAGCGCAAGGACGGCAGCCCGCTGTTCGTGCGGCTCTCCGGCCGCCGCGGTAGCGATGATTTCGGTCCGGAATATTTGGACGTGGTTGCCGAGGACATCACCGACCGGCGCAAGCTCGAGGATCAATTTCAGAAAGCGCAGCGGCTCGAGGCCGTCGCACACCTTGCCGGCGGCGTCGCACATGACTTCAACAACTTGCTGGGTGTGATTACCGGCTATGCCTTCATGATGCAGACCGACCTGGAACCCTCAAGTCCCAACCGGGAACGCGCCGAGGGCATTCTGCAGGCTGCCGCGAGCGCAGGCACCTTAACGCGCGAGCTGTTGGCGATCAGCCGCCGGCAGGTGTTGCAGCCCACGGTTCTCGATCTCAACGCGGTAGTCCGGGAGACCGAGAAAATTCTTTTGCGCGTCCTCGGCGAGGACGTTCGGCTGCGCAGCGAACTCGATCCCGAGTTGGGCCGCGTGAGGCTGGACCGCACTCAGATCGAGCAGGTGCTCTTGAACCTCGTCATCAACGCCCGCGATGCCATGCCGAATGGCGGCGAGATTCGGATCGCGTCGGCCAATGCACACCTGGATGAGAACTACGGCAAAACCCACGCCGGCGTGCAGCCAGGAGAATATGTCGTCCTCAGCGTGATTGACACCGGCAAGGGCATGGATGCAGCGACCCAGGCCCGCGTCTTCGAGCCGTTCTTCACCACCAAGGCCCCGGAGAAGGGAACCGGCCTAGGCCTGGCCAGCGTCTACGGCATCGTCCAACAGAGCGGCGGTCACATCTGGCTGTACAGCGAACCGGGAACGGGGACGACTTTTAAGATCTACTTTCCGCGGGTTTACGATCGTACCGAAACCGCCACGACGCGCCGCCCGGCCGCCAAGTCCCGCGGCAGCGAAACCGTTCTGCTGGTGGAGGACCACGCCCTGCTGCGGAAGGTAACAACGGAGATGATGCGCGACATGGGCTACACCGTCCAGGTCGCCGACACGGCGGAAGCCGCTCTCGAGATAGCGCGAAGCAACCGCGAAATTCATCTGCTAGTGACCGACGTTGTCATGCCCGAGATGAATGGGTTGACGTTGCGGGACCATGTCGTCGCCTTGCGACCCAAGATGAGAACGCTGCTCATGTCAGGCTATTCCGGCGACGTGATCTCCCAATACGGCGAAATTGGCGCCGGCACGGCGTTGCTGGCGAAACCTTTCACCGCCGAAGCCCTGGGCGCGAAGATGCGGTCTCTGCTGGACGAGAAATAAATCCTGTTACATCCCCCGGTGCTCCAGATCACACAGCACTGTGCGAAATAACCCACCCGGTTGTGATGTCCGGTTCCGGCAAATACTCCGCCCAGGATTCGCTAAGGCCCAGTATTTTCAGCTGGTTAATGGCGACTTCCACAATTCGGTCCCGCGCCCAATGAAATGGCCGCCGGATTGCCCTATCCCATGGCGAGAGGGATGGCAACCATGGCAACCGCAATCGCAACCGTTCACAGCAACACGACCTTCGGTGATGTTTTCGAAGACATGTCTCCCGCGCTGGTCCGGGAATTGGAAGCTCTGGAATTCACGACCAGCTATCCCAGCGACGCCGTTCTCTTTGTTGAAGGACAGGCGCCGCGTGGCGTGTTCGTCGTCCTGCGCGGGCGGGTGAAGCTTTCCGTCAGTTCGCGCGATGGGCGCACCCTGATCCTGCGCATCGCGGAAGCGGGAGACGTGCTGGGCGTCAGCGCATGCGTTTCCGGCAACGCCTACGAAGCCACGGCGGAAACCCTGGAAGGATCCGAGATCGCCTTTCTCAAGCGCGCCGACGTGTTAAGACTCATGCAGAACCACAATGACCTGGCGCTATGGCTGGCGGAGAGCCTGAGCAAAGAATACAGCTTTACCTGCCGCGAAGTCCGCAACCTGATGCTGGCGGAATCTGCCAGCGGCAAGCTGGCAAAATTCCTGGTGGATAACCTCGATAAGAACAGCACTCCCCGGCAACCGGGCCGCATGAAACTGGGTCTCACCCACGAAGAGATGGCGCAGATGATTGGGTCATCTCGCGAAACCGTTACCCGGACCCTGGCGGCATTCAAGAAGCGCCACTTGATCGAACAAAATGGCGCCACCTTTATTATTCACGACCGTTCGGCTCTCGAGTCCATGGTCCCGGCCTAATACTGATCATCGTCGATCCTCCTGATTCAAGCGGCGCGAGCGAACCTCGTGCCGCTTTTTTCTTGCCAAGGTTGCGACGTCTTACTTGGCCGCGACAAAGTTTTTCGCCACGATCGCCTGCGCTTCCGGGGTGAGCATGAAATCCAGGAATGCTTTCACCTCCCCAGCCGGCGGATCTTTCGTGACCAGGATCAGCGGGCGCTTCAGCGGGTAGGTTCCATTCTGCACCGCCGCCGTCGTCGGAGGCGCCCCATCCAATGCCAGCGCCCTCACTCCGGCCATTGCGAAAGACATGGACGATGCGGCAATCCCGTTCGCATCCGCGGCCACGTCCTTGACGCAGTCGGTCGCGTCTTCCAGTTCCTTGACCGGGCCGTACTTATCGCTTCCGAGCACCATGTCTTTGAACGCCTTTACGGTCGCGCGGCCGCCCGAGAGTTTTTCGCTATACACGGTAATCGGCGCGTCGGCTCCGCCGAACGTCTTCCAGTTCGTGGTCCGCCCGGTGAAGATCTCCTTCAGTTGCGCGCGGGTCAATGCCTTGACCGGATTCTTGTCGTTGACGAACACTCCCATGGCGTCGTACCCGATGACCGCTGTGCCGGCAACTTTGGCTTTTTCCTCGGGCGTCAGTTCGCGTGCCACGCCACCGAAGTTCACCCGGCGCTCCTCGGCCGCCTTGAACCCCGCATCCGCGCCCGCACCTCCGATCTGGCTGAAGGTCACGCCGGTGCGCGCCGCGAACAGCTTTGCTGCTTCCGGCATGATCTTGGTTCCGATGGTGGTTGCGCCCTCGTAGCTCAGGGTGCGCGTACCCGCTTTGTCCGCGTCGCTTCTCGTCTCCGACATTGTCTGTTGCATGGTTCCGCCCATAGCCGCCGTGATCAGCGATCCCGTCAGCACCCCCAGTAGTAGCGGATCTCGCAAACTTCTCCTATGCCACACCGGATCATCTCCCGGCCGGTACGGCGACCGGCGAGGCTTCCTCCGTGAACTGGCGCTCCGGATGCATGGTGAACGACAGCGCCGCTCCCACCAGGATCACGACGATCGACACTTTGAATGGCAGCGTCCAGTTGCCCGTCCGCTGGATGAGGTAACCGCCGACCACCGGCGAAACGATCGCCGCCAGCGCTGATCCAGTGTTCATCAAGCCGCTGGCCGTGCCCGCGAATTTCGGCGCGATGTCCATGGGGATCGCCCACATCGGCCCGATCGTCATCTCGGCGAAGAAGAAGCCGAAGGTCAGAGCCCACGCCACGAAGTTGATGTTGCGCGTGTACATGAGCGGCACCATCGCCACCCCGCACAGGAACATCATCACGGCCACCATGTTGCAGCGCGCGAACCGGGGGCTTTTGGTCTTCTCGAACAGCTTGTCGCTGACAATTCCGCCCAGCGTGTCGCCCACCACGCCGGCGAAGAACACGCCGGAGGCGAAGATGGCGGTTTTCTTGAGATCGAGGTGGAACTGCCCTTTGAAGAAGGAAGGAATCCAGCTCAGGAACAGCCACAAGATCCAGCCGTAGCAGAAGTACACCACCGTGACGGGCGCCATGCGCTTGATCAGCGGTCCCCAAGGCACCTGTACCTTGGCCTTGGTCGCCGGCGTGGGCAGCGTCGCCAATTCTTCCTGGGTGATGCCGGGGTGATCGCCGGGCTTGTCGCGGAAATACAGTCCCCATGCCAGCGCCCAGAACGTGCTGATGCCGCCGATGATTAAGAAAGAAGCGCGCCACGAAATGGCCGCGATCAGCGTCGCCACCACCCATGGCGTCAGGGAATTGCCCAAGCGCGAAAAGGCGTGCGTGAATCCCTGCGCAAACCCGCGACGCTCCTTCGAGACCCAGTACGACATGGCTCGCGTCGCGGTCGGGAATGTTGCGCCCTCGCCAAATCCCAGAATGACTCTGGCGACAAACAGGGCCACCAGTCCGTGGACAAGTCCGGTGACGATGGTGGCGCCCGCCCAGATCAATCCGCAGATGGTCAGCGCTTTTCGCGGTCCAAACTTATCGGCGACCCATCCGCCGATGATCTGGAACAACAGATACGGATAGGCAAACGCCGAGAACACCAGCCCGATCTGCACCTTGGTGAGCGGAATTTCTTTCAGGAACTGGCTGGACGCAACCACGGTACTGATATTGACCCGGTCAACGTAGGTCAGGAAATACATCAGGCAAAGCAGTCCTAGCACCACGTTGCTGGCGCGGAAGACGCGTGGACGCATGATGGGTTTCTCCTAATATTTGCGAATATCGTGTATCACACGGTCTGACGGGCTGAGTATGATGTGCCTCTTTTCCAGAGCAGGCAAGCGGTTTTTTGCTATGCTGCGATCTTGTTGCGATCCCAGAATCGGCAGGCGGATGTGAGCAGTCCCGTCGGCAACAGAATCGGCGATCCCGCTCTTGAGGCGCGCTTGCGCCAGGCGCTGCGCGGGGAAGTCCTGTTCGACCCCTTTACCCGCGGGCGCTATTCCACCGACGCTTCCATCTACCAGATCGAGCCCATCGGCGTCGCCCTGCCGCGCGACACCGCCGACGTCGAAGCTGCCATCGGCATCGCCCGGGAGGAAAAAATTCCCGTCCTCCCCCGCGGCGCCGGCAGCTCGCAAAACGGCCAGACCGTTAACCAGGCGCTGGTCCTCGATACGACCCGCTGCATGAACCAGGTGCTTGAACTCGACACCGAACGCGGCACCGCCGTCGTCCAGCCGGGCATTGTCCTGGATCACCTCAACGCCAAGCTGAAACCGACCGGATGGTATTTTGCCGTTGACCCTTCCACCTCGAACTGCGCCACCATCGGCGGCATGACCGGCAATAATTCCGCCGGTACGCGGTCCATCCAATACGGCATCATGGTGCACAATGTTTTGGAGATTGAGACCGTGCTGGCCGACGGATCGCGCGTGCTGTTCGGCGAAATTCCGGAGCCCTTCAACGGCACTCCCGCGCGGGCTGCCGAAATCGCTCGCAGCCTGCGAGCGCTGTACTCAAATTACGCGGCCGACATCGCTGCGCGCGTCCCCAAGGTGCTGCGTAAAGTTGGCGGGTACAACCTGCACATGATGGGCGACGAGCGCCTGAACCTGGCGAAGATTCTCGTCGGTTCCGAAGGCACGCTCGGATTTTTCACCAGGATCAAGCTCCAGTTGCACCGCATTCCGAAGCACCGCGTCCAGGCGATATGCCGCTTTCAGCGTTTTCACGACTCGATGGACATGGTCCGGCGCATCGTCACCTTGAATCCGTCGGCGGTGGAACTGATCGATCGCGCCATGCTGGACCTGGCGCGTCCCATCGCGACCTTCCGCTCCATCATTGATCGCATTGCCCAGGGTGACCCCGACGCGCTGCTCTTCGTAGAGTTCTCGGGCGAGGAACAGGCGCCGCTGCTGGAATCAATCGACCGGCTGGAACAGTTGCTTGCCGACCATGGCTTCTCGAATTCTGTGGTGCGTGCTGCCGATGCGGCCACCCAGGCCGAAACCGGCGCCATGCGCAAGGCGGGGTTTGCCATCATGATGTCCATGAAGGGCGACGGTAAGCCGGTGTCGTTCATGGAAGACTGTGCCGTCCCTCTCGAGGACCTTGCCGAATATACCGATCGCCTGCGCAGTCTTTTTGCCCGCCACGCGACCGACGGAATCATGTACGCGCACGCCTCGGTGGGCTGCCTGCATATCCGCCCGGTGCTCAGCATGAAGGACCCGGCCGACATCAGGAAGATGCGCCAGATCGCGGAAGAAGCGTTTGCCATCGTGCGCGATTACAAAGGTTCGCACTCGGGCGAGCACGGGGATGGCATCTCGCGCTCCGAATTCCACAATGTCATGTTCGGGGAGCGCCTGGTGCGCGCCTTCGAAACCGTCAAGGACACTTTTGATCCTGGCGGGATGTTCAATCCCGGCCGGATTGTCCGCGCACCTCGCTTTGACGACCGCAGTCTGTTTCGCTTCAAGCCCGATTATGCGGCACTGCCGATCGAACCCGCACTGGATTGGACCGAGTGGGGCGGCCTGTTGGGCGCGGCCGAAATGTGCAACAACAACGGAACCTGCCGCAAGGCGGATGGCGTCATGTGTCCGTCGTACATGGCGACCCGCGACGAAAAAGACGTGACCCGCGGCCGCGCTAACACCTTGCGTCTCGCTCTGAGCGGTCAACTCGGCCCAGACGCGCTGTTCGCTGATGCCATGAAGGACACCATGGATCTGTGCGTCGGCTGCAAGGCCTGCCGCCGCGAGTGTCCCACCGGCGTGGACATGGCGCGCATGAAGATCGAGTTCCTCCAACAGTGGCACAAACGTAAAGGCGTGTCGCTGCGGAGCAAGCTGACCGCCTATCTGCCGCGATACGCGCCAGTCGTCAGCCGGTTCGCTCCCTTGATGAATTTGCGCAACTCAATCCCTGCACTGGCCGCGATGACGGAAAAGTTCACCGGCCTGAGCGCCCGCCGCAAGCTGCCTGCCTGGCGCAGCGACGGTTACCGTCGTGGCGCTGTTGCCCAGGTTAGGGCCGACAATCGTAAGCAGAGCGGGGAAGCCCTGCTCTTCGTCGATTGCTTCTCACGCTACTTCGAACCCGAAAACGCCCGCGCTGCTCGCGCCGTCCTGGAGGCCGCCGGCTACGACGTCATTGAGCCTGACGCCGGCCGGCCGCTGTGTTGCGGCCGCACCTTCCTCAGCGCCGGGCTGGTCGATCCCGCGCGCGAAGAACTGGCACGGGTGGTCGCCACGCTGGGGCCATTTGCGGAGCGCGGCACGCCGATCATCGGCATCGAGCCCTCCTGCCTGCTCACTTTTCGCGACGAGCTGAAAGCGTTGCTCAAAAGCAAAGCCGTGGATGCCATCGCTGCGCAGTCGCTCCTCTTGGAAGAATTCCTCGCCCAAGTGAAAGACAAACTGAACCTGGCGTTTTGCGACGACGGTCCTAAGACCGCCTTCCTGCACGGACATTGTCACCAGAAGGCATTCGGCGCCATGCCCGCCGTCGTCAGCGCGCTTCGGCTTGTTCCCAACTTGGAGGTGAGAACGATCGATTCAAGCTGCTGCGGCATGGCCGGCGCCTTCGGCTACGAGAAAGAGCACTACGAAGTGTCCATGAAAATGGCCGAGCGCAGCCTGCTTCCCGCCGTTCGCAAAGCGCCTGCCAATGCGCTCATCGTTGCTGACGGCACCAGTTGCCGCCACCAGATTGAAGCCGGGGCGCTCCGTCCGGCCATCCACGTCGCCCGCGTGCTGGAATCCGCGCTGATAGTCTGAGCCCTACTGCCGCAGGAGAAAAAAGCGTATGAGCAACGACGGGTCCAGTGCCAACCTCCGGCCCCTGCTGATTGCCTCCCTGGCGGCCGCAGGCGTTGGATTCGCGGGTCCGTGGGTTCTTGGCTTCAATTTCGCGGAGAGATACTCCGTCTGGTTTGCGGCCCTGTGGCTGGCGCTGGTCGTCGCCGCGGTTATACGGTACCGGGCAGGCGGCTTGTGGTTGCTGATCGGTGCGCCGCTTGCCTTGTATTGGCCCGGCGCTTTTGTCCTGATCTCTGTCGCCTGCAAACATGACATTCGCGCCTGTCCGTGAACCCGGCAACAGAAGGCAGAACCCCAAATGCCTTGCTTTTTCTGTCTTCCTATGTCAGCAATAGGAGATTCGCCATCATCAAATCATTGCTCGTGAGGCACTGGTCATGACGTATCGCCCCGGCCGTCATTTTCTGCAAATTCCTGGTCCCACCAACGTGCCCGATCGCATCCAGCGCGCCATGCACGCCGCCGTCATGGATCACCGCGGTCCCGACTTCGCCCGCCTCGGCCATGATGTGCTGGAAGGCATGAAATCCATCTTCCGCACTTCAGGCCAAGTCTTCATCTTCCCGTCTTCCGGCAGCGGCGGGTGGGAAGCCGCCATTGTTAACACCCTTTCTCCCGGCGACAAGGTTTTGATGTACGAAACCGGGCAGTTCGCCACCCTGTGGCAGCAGGTCGCGCGTCGCCACGGGCTGGAAGTCGAGTTCGTACCCGGTGACTGGCGCCACGGCGTCGACCCCGCGGACATGGAGCGCCGCCTCCGCGAAGACCGCAACCACGCCTTCAAGGCGGTGATGGTCGTGCACAATGAAACCTCCACCGGCGTTACCAACCGCATTTCCGAAATTCGCAAGGCGATGGACGCGGCAAAACATCCGGCACTGTTCATGATCGACGCCGTCTCCTCGCTCGCGTCTTGTGAACTCAACCAAGATGCCTGGCAAGTGGATGTCGTCGTCGCCGGATCGCAAAAGGGCCTGATGCTTCCTCCAGGTCTCGCATTCAACTCGGTTTCGGAAAAAGCCCTGGCCGCAAACCGGACCGCTCGCCTCAGCCGCTCTTATTGGGACTGGCAGCAGATGCTCAAGGACAACGCCATCGGCTACTTCCCCTACACCCCGGCGACCACGCTGCTCTACGGTTTGAAGGAAGCCATGGCCATGCTGCACGAGGAAGGTCTCGACAACGTGTTTGCGCGCCACAACCGTCATGGCGCGGCGACGCGCGCCGCCGTCGAAGCCTGGGGACTCGAGAACCTCGCCTTTGATCCCCGCGAATATTCGAGTTCGGTCACCGCTGTCCTGATGCCGCAAGGCCACGACGCCGACCACTTCCGCAAAGTGACGCTGGAGAAGTACGACATGTCGCTGGGCACCGGCCTCGGCAAGGTGAAAGGCAAGGTCTTTCGCATCGGGCACCTTGGCGACTTCAACGACCTGATGCTGATGGGCACCCTGGCCGGCGTCGAAATGGGTTTGCGTGTCGCCGGTGTACCGCATAAGTCGGGCGGCGTCCAAGCCGCGATGAACGCGCTCAGCCAGCCGGCGGTTCCAGCCGCAGAAGGCGCCCTCGCCAGGTAAGAACCAGCGCTCGTTTCCATGGCCCACATTTGACCTTCGTTGGCCAATGTGGGCTTTTTCTTGGTTCTGTCGTTTGCGGGCTAAGAGGCGTCTTTACCCCAGCCCGGCAACCTTCCGATTTTCATTTTTTCGAGCGCCTTGCGAAGTTGCAGAATTCAAGAATTGGAAGGCGAAATTCCTTCCATCCGATTGTAAAAAAAGATTTTACAAACTCGTCCCTGTAACCTTTTTTCTTTTTTGCGGTCTACTAGAACAGGATAGCTTTCCGCGGTTGCGAGGATGGCGCCGCGGACGAGGTATTGCCATGAACCATCTTGACTCCGCGCTGAGGTCCTCCATGAATCAGCCCAATGTTCCGCCCGCTGATGCTCAGCCAAAGTACCTGCAAAGATTTGTCGTCAAGCTTGACGCGCGCGTTTTTGCCGTGCCGGCCGACCAGGTTGACTGGATCGAATCGGCCGCCAACTACGTTCGCCTCCACGTCGGCGCCGGCACGCACCTGGTCCGGGCCACCATGTCGAACGTGGAATCGTCGCTCGATCCGCGGCACTTCCTGCGCGTGCACCGCAACGCCATCGTCAACCTCGCGCGGGTGCAGGAGTTCCATATGCCGGCGCGCGGCAGCATGAGCGTCCTGCTGCGCGATGGTTCGCGAGTACCCTTGAGCCGCGGCTATCAGCCCGCCGTTCGCAAACTGCTGTTGGAGCCGGGCAGCCGCTCCGGAAATACTTTCGCGACCTCTGTTTCCCCTGACCATCCGATAAGTTGAGGTATTCTCGTGTCAGCGACTGTTCCGCCAGCGGCTTCTGCCATGCCTGTCTCTGAGCCGGATGTGGAAACCAAAGTCCCGCGCCTTTCCATTGTCCTCGGTTCGTTGCCTGTGTTGTTGTTCGAAACCGGCTGCGCCATCTTCGTTATCGCCAACCGCATTTCGATTCTGACGACAGGTGCGGCGACCGGCATGGTCTTGGGAGCATCCTGGTTGCATTCCGAACCTGTGCGCCTGCCGCTGCTCGCCCTTGCTACCCTTGGTTCCATCTTCAACCTGGTGGTGATCCGGAACGCCTACCGCCTTCGCAATAAGCCCGAAGCGCAATGGCGGATGCGGCCACTTCGCTTCCGCGACAAGCTGCGCAACCACGTCGTCGTGGTCTTCTCCGTGCTCACGCTGTTCATGGTGATCGTCGAACTGATCTTCCATCCCAGCGTTTATCCGGGTTGGCATCATTAATTAGGAGTGGCCGCCCAGCCTCAACCCGGGTCCGATGAGCAGGCGCTGATCAATCGTGTCCGTGCCGGGGATTCCAATGCTTTCTACGATCTGGTTCGCCCCCACGAGCGCGCTATCTACGTTACGGCGTATTCCATCCTGCAGGAGCCATCCGAGGCTGAGGACGTTGCCCAGGAAACGGTGCTTAAGGCGTTTCGCAGCCTGCATCAGTTCCGCGGCGACGCCCGCTTCGGCACGTGGCTGATCACCATTGCCATGAACGAGGCGCGCATGCGGCTGCGCTCCCGCCAGCGCGCCCGCTTCGAATCGCTGGACGCGACCGCGCCGGATGATCCCGATTACGTCCCGCTGCAATTGCGCGATTGGCGTGAAATTCCGTCCCAGGCCCTGGAACGGCAGGAACTCCGCGTCGCCCTTGCCCGGTCCCTGGCCGCGCTCGATGAAAAATATCGTGAAGTGCTGGTGCTGCGCGACGTCCAGCTTCTCAACGTCGCTGAAACCGCGGAGGTCCTCGGAATAACACCCGGCAATGTGAAGGTTCGCCTGCTGCGCGCCAGGCTGCAGATGCGCGACCGTCTTGTTACCGAACTGAGTGGCTGGCATCTCAAACGGAAGGAGAAATAAGGTGGAAGTAAGCTGCCACGAGATCTGGCGCGAGATCTCGAACTATTTGGACAATGACGTCGACCCGCGCCTCCGCGAGCGCATGGAGCGGCACTTCGCCAGCTGCCGCCATTGCGCCGCTCTCATTGACAGCACCCACAACATGTTGGTCCTCATCGGTGACAACCGCGCCTTCGCCATCCCGGCCGATTTCGGCAAGCGCCTCTACGGAAAGCTGGCCGCCCACCTTGCCTCCAGCCGCTAAATAATTCCGCTACACCCCAAGCATCTCCTTAGTTTAATTTGTTATCCAACCTCTAGCTTATTGGGGTGTCCTAATGTCGGCGCGCGCGCCAGCCGTTCATTCGGTTCATATTTATAACGAACAGTCTGCACTGATTTCCCGGTTGTGCGGGATCGTGTCTTCCAGTCTTCGCGTCGGCGATGCTGTCTTGATCGTCGCTACCGCCGAGACCCGCAATCAGCTCATCACTGAACTTCGCAAAAGCGAGGTCGACGTGCGGCTCCACGCGCGCGAACGCCGTTTCAGCATGGTCGACGCCCGCGAGGCTCTTTCCTCGTTCATGGTCAAAGGCTTGCCGGATTCTGGATTGTTCACTCTCTCGATCGGCCAGTTGCTGGCCGATTCCCGCGGGCGCGCTCGCAGCAAGTCGCATGGCCTGACGGTCTTTGGCGAGATGGTCGCGGTCCTGTGGGAGCAGGGAAACAAGCAAGCTGCTCTACAGTTGGAAGATCTCTGGAACGCCACCCTGAACGACCGCACTTTCCACCTGCACTGCGCCTATCCTCGCTCGCTCTTTACCGACGACTCCGATGTTGCAGCGGTGTGCAGCGCCCATTCTCACATTCTGCAAGATCGGGCTTTGCCGGTACGTCCTGAAGTATCGAAATACGCCGCCTGATACCTGCATAACCCGGGTCTACATGTTTCCGGCCAGCTCAGCCCGGGTGGTGGACTGGGCTATGAAAGACAGGTCCGGGTCCGCCGCGACGCCGGTAAAGACCACCGTCATCAAGCCTGCCAGCCACTGCGCCACCGCGACATCGCGATCGTCGAACGCGTAGGGCTGCGGCGATACTACCGTAATCAGCCCGAGTACCCGGTCCATGTTGGTGACGGGAGCGGCGACCATCGACTGGATTCCCAGCTCCCGGCATGTGTCCGGATCAACGCGAGTATCGTCCGCCGCGAGGTCGCAGCGCAGCGTACGGGCGCTTTGCACCGCCAGCGACGACAACCCCCCGCGCACTTCTGTCCCGATCGCCGGCGATCGGGCACCCATACGCGCTTCGCAGACCATGCGTCCACGGCGGTTCGCGGCAATGGCGGCGCCACCGGATCGGCTGAGGAGGTACCCGCGCTCGACGACCATTTTCATGGCGGAGTCAAAGGGCGCAGTCCCGGCAACTTCTGCGGCCAAAGCTGACTTGCCGGCAAAACCGGAAGCCGGCTGCACCAGGCCGTCGTTGACTGCCGGACGATGCGCCATTTCTATTACATTGGCGGGCCGCTGTTTGACCACGCGGGCGCACTGTTCTCCCCGCAACGATCCTCCGAGCACCCGCGACAGGCTCAGTACTGCAGTGCTGCCGCAGGCAAGACACTGCGCGGTGTTGTTATAGCTGATAAGTTCGCAATCGCTGCACAGAATAGAATCGCGCAGCTGCAGGAAGGTAACATCCCGAAGCTTGGTGGCCGGCATTTCCGCTTTTTTCCCTGGACCGCAAAATTTATTCTTGAAGCAAACAGCTTTAGCAACATAGTTCACCTGTCCCGAACGTCAGAGTGGCGAGGCAGGTTCTCTTGGGCAGTTCTCTCGGGAAGGGAAACTAGTTTTCCCAAATTCGCGGAAAAGCGATGACCGAAAATTCGTTTTTTCGTTTAATCTGGCTCTTTCTTCCATGGGCCGCATTCACGTCCTTCCCGAGCACGTTGCCAACAAGATCGCCGCCGGCGAGGTAGTGGAGCGCCCGGCTTCGGTGGTCAAGGAATTACTCGAGAATGCGCTCGATGCCGGAGCTCGGCGTATCCGTCTCCAAGTTGAAGGCGGCGGCAAGAAGCTGATCCAGATTACCGACGACGGCTGTGGCATGGTGCGCGACGACGCTCTGCTTGCCTTCGAGCGTCACGCAACCTCCAAAATCCGCAATGCCGACGACCTACTGACGGTCGCGACGCTGGGCTTCCGCGGCGAGGCGCTGCCCTCCATTGCCTCCGTGGCCCGCCTCAGGCTGGAAACCCGCGCAGCCGACGAACCCGGTGGCAACATCGTCGAAATTGCCGGCGGCAAGATCCTCAAAGTCGAAGAGGCCGGCCTTCCCGCCGGGACCTCGATCGCCGTCCGCGACCTGTTCTTCAATGTGCCGGCGCGACGAAAATTCCTGCGTTCGGAGTCCACCGAACTGGCGCACATCGCGTCGCTGGTGACGCATTACGCGCTCGCCCACCCCGACAAGCATTTTGAATTGCATTCCTCCCTGAACGCCATGCTGGTCGCGCCCCCGGTGGCTTCTCACCAGGAGCGCATCTACCAGGTTTTCGGCCGGGAAACGCTGGAGCAGTTGCTCTCCGTCGCCGCCATGCTGCCCCTGTCGCGCGTCGGGCTTCCGCAAGCGCCGCCGTGGGCCAGGCGCGACGAGGAAGGAGAGCCAGAGAAATCTGTTCCCGGCGACCTGCGACTGCATGGCTTCGTCTCTAAGCCTGAAATCCAGAAGCTCAACCGCAACTCGATGTTTGTGTTTGTCAATGGCAGGCTGATTCGCGACAAACTCGTCCAGCACGCGCTCACCGAATCGTATCGCAACATCCTGCCCCCGACTGTCTACCCGGTCGTGCTGTTGTTCCTGGAAATGCCGGCCACCGAGGTTGACGTCAACGTCCACCCGTCGAAGGTGGAAGTGCGGTTCCGCCAGCAGTCGGTGGTCCACGATTTCGTGCGCGATTCGGTTCGCGCTGCGCTCATGAAGGCGCGTCCCATCCCGCAGTTCACCCGGGAAATCTCCGCCCAGCCGACCGCTTCTCCTTCGCTGTCGCCCGGCGCTCGCGGCCCTGACGCGGTGCCGGTGGGGGTACTCGGCATCACCGAGGCGGATGCTAATTTCGCGCTGAGCGCACCCGCGCTGACTTCCGATTCCCAGCGCCTTGAGTTCCGGGGTTCCATCGCGGTCGACGCCAACGCTGCCGTTCCGGTCCCGCGCTTTGGAATGCAGTCCGTCGTGCCCGACGGCGATTGCGAGCGCGAGCTTCCCGAGTTGCCCCCCAGCGATACTTCTCCTCTGGGATCCCTCCGGCCGCTCGGCCAGGTGCGAGACTCCTTCATCCTTGCCGTCAACGAGGAAGGTTTGTGGATCATCGATCAGCACGTGGCGCACGAGCGCGTCTTGTTTGAGAAGGTCGTGCGGCAGCGTGCCGCCGAGCGCGTCGAGTCGCAGCGGCTTCTCATGCCTCTCATCATCGAGCTCACGCCGCAGCAGCAGGCCATCTTTGCCGAGATCTGCGACGAGCTTCACCACAATGGCTTCGACGCGGAACTGTTCGGCTCGCGCACGGTTGCGGTGAAGACTGCGCCCGCCGGCGTCGATGCCGCCGATGTCGAGCGCATGCTGCACGAATTGCTAACCCAGTTCGAGCGCGAGAAGCAGGCACTCAATCTCGAGATCGCCCGCACGCGAATTGCCGCTTCCATTGCGTGTCACGCCGCCATCAAAATTAATACCCCGCTTACAGCGGACAAAATGGAGTGGCTGCTGCGAGAGCTCGCCAAGACCGAATGCCCTATGTCGTGCCCGCACGGACGGCCGGTCGTGTTGCGGTATTCTGTTCGCGACATCCAAAAGGCGTTCAAACGTATTTAGCGGAAAGTCTTTTTCATGACCGAGCAGGAGCTACAGCTGGCACGCCGCGAACGATGGCGCCTCGACGGGCGTCCCATCCGCACTCTGGAAGAAGCGCGCGAGTTCATCGAGAACTGCGGCATGTGCCTGATCTTTCCCGCCGCCTCTGTGGTCGCGCCCACCTTCCTCGGCGCCTACGCGGGAAATGACGAGCGCCTTCCCGACGCCAGGCATGCCTTTGCCGATCCGCAAGTCCATGAAGCCACCCAGCTGATCATCCGGCTGCTGCGTGAGAAAACCGCATTTGAAGCGAATATTTACGGCGATGCTGGATTCCTGGTTTCCGCTGAGGTTTTTCCCTATCTGTATGGCCTCGTCGGTGACAAGAACCCGCGCCAGGCCCCGCAACCGGGAGCCAAGTCGGAATACACGCCACTGTCGCGCGATGTGTTCGAGGCGATTCGCACTCACGGCGCGATGTCGAAAAAACGATTGCAACAGGTGCTCGGAGGCTCGCTCTCCGCTTCGGCGCTGGATCGTTCGCTGAATGAATTGTGGTCACGCCTCCGCATCACCCGTGTCGACTACACGCCGGAGGAGGGCGCCAGCTGGGACGCGCTCTACCGCTGGGCGCCCGATCGCGTCCAGCGCGGCCTGCATTTGTCGCAGCCGCAGGCATTGACGGCATTGCTCTCCAAGTATCTGGAAGTCGTAGTGGCGGCGGAGCCAGCCGAGTTGGAAGAGTTTTTTGGACGCCTGGTGCCGAAGTCTCGTGTCAAAGAAGCTCTGAATGCCCTCTTGGCCGCCCGCGAGCTGAGCTTGACGACCATTGGAAGAAAGTCGATGGTACAGGTCGCCGTCAAGCGCGAGCCCTACGTCGCAAGACCGCGGCGCAGGGTCGGCGGCTGAGGCTTGGTTTCTTGTTGGGGGGATTTGAAATCACTAATTGAGTATTGGAAAATTCTTCGGTTCAGCTTAAATTTCAAATCTCCAGTTCCAATTCCAAAATTTCTGGAGCCAATGGCCGATTCCTCCAAGAAGCTTGTCATCGCCATCGATGGCCCCGCTGGCGCCGGCAAGAGCACCATTGCCTCGCGCCTGGCGCGGAAGCTCGGTTACGTGAACCTGGAGAGCGGCGCCATGTACCGTGCCCTGGCCTTGAAGGCAATTGAGAACGATATCTCCTTCGACGACGAAGATGCGCTGCTGGAATTGGCGCGGAACTCGAACATTGTCTTGCAGCCGCAGGTAGACGGCAACCGGGTGCTGCTGGATAGACGCGATGTCAGCCAACGGATCCGTGAGCGCGATGTCACCGAGGCGGCCTCGCGCGTTTCCGTCCACCCCGCAGTCCGTTCCTATATGGTTGCGCGCCAGCAGGAGATGGGCGAAAACGGCGGCGTGGTCATGGAAGGCCGCGACATTGGCACCGTAGTCTTCCCCAATGCCGACGTCAAAATCTTCCTCGAGGCCACCCCCGAGGTGCGCGTCGAACGCCGCATCAGGCAGCGGGGCGCCGATCCCGGTAAAGCCAGTTCGGTCGCCGCCGAGTTGCAGAAGCGCGATCAGCGCGACCGTACGCGGACCGCATCTCCGCTGGTACCGGCTGCCGACGCGGTGATTCTCGATTCCACCCACCTCTCCATCGACCAGGTGGTTGATCGCGCCGAACAACTGGTCAGGAAAAAACTGACCGAATCGGTCCCCGGGTCCTTCTCATCCACCCCCAAAACCAGCATCTAAGTTCCTGATGCATACTGTTTCCGGGCAGCCCATGGTAGAGGCCGTTGGCCTGTCGGAATGTCTCGACCGGCTGGCGGCGAACAAGGGCCGCAACCGCCCGCTTTCTACGTACCGGCTTCAATTTCATCGTGGCTTCCGCTTCGAGGACGCGCGCCGCCTCGTCCCTTACCTGCACGCGCTTGGCATCACGCACTTTTATTCCTCACCCATCCTGCAATCGCGTCCCGGCAGCATGCACGGCTACGACATCACTGACCACAATCGCCTCAACCCGGAAATCGGCAACGAGGAGGAATTCCAGGCATTTATCGCCGAGATGAAGTCAGCGGGGATGGGCTTGGTCCTCGATATCGTTCCCAACCACATGGGGGTCGGCCACGGCAGCAACCCTTGGTGGCAGGATGTCCTGGAAAATGGCCAGGCATCCCGTTACGCGGAGTTCTTCGACATCGACTGGCGTCCGCTCAAGAGCGAACTCCACGGCAAAGTGCTGCTGCCTATTCTGGGCGGGCAATACGGTGAAGAGTTGGAGCGCGGGCACATCGTCCTGCATTTCCAGGATGGAGTTTTCTTCTGCACGTATTACGACAACCACCTGCCTCTAGATCCGCAAACCACGCCGCTCATCCTCGAGCCCCTGGGCGACCTTCGCATCGGGCAGTCCGAGTCAGACTGGCAATCCTCCGGCATGTCGGAACTGGAGGAGATCCTCGGAGAACTTCGCGATCTCTGCCCGCACACCTGCGATGACACGGAACTTATCCACCAGCGCCAGGCGGCCATTCCGCGAATCCAGCACCGGCTGAAAAAGCTGGTGGAACGTGCACCGCAGGTCCGTCGCAGCATCGAAGAAGCGGTTCAGCGCAGCAACGGACAGCCCGGAGACCACCACAGCTTCGATTCGATCCATCGCCTGCTGGACGCGCAGGCTTACCGGCTCGCGCACTGGCGCGTTTCCGCCGAGGAAATCAACTACCGCCGCTTCTTCGACATCAACGAGCTGATCGGGCTGCGCATGGAAAACCCGGAAGTGTTTTCTGCCACTCACCGCGTGGTGCGCCGCCTGCTCGCCGAGGGCAGCCTCGACGGCATCCGCCTCGATCACCCCGACGGCCTTTACAATCCGATCCAATACTTCTCGCGGCTGCAGATTCTCTATGCCGCCAGCCAGTGTTGCGGCGCGCAACCCGCGACCGTGCCGCTGGCCGAAAACGGCATCGAGGCCGAGGTCCAGATCATCTTCGGCGAGCACGACTGGATCAACCAGCAACCGCCCCTGTTCGTTCTGGTCGAAAAGATTCTCGAGCCCGGCGAAGAGCTACCCCAGCAGTGGCCGGTGGACGGCACTGTCGGGTACGATTTCGGCAACCTCGTCAACGGCGTGCTCATCGACCAACGCAACAAGCGCGCTTTCACCACCCTGTATCACCGCTTCCTGGGCGGCCCCGTTGATATCGATAACATCATTTACCGTGCCAAGATGCTCATCATGAAGGTCTCGCTCGCCAGCGAAGTTACCGTGCTCACGCACATGCTCGACGAGATCTCCTCCACCGACCGCCACGCTCGCGATTTCACCCGTCACAGCCTCCTGGAAGCCATCCGCGAAACCATTGCCTGCTTCCCGGTCTACCGCACCTACATCGACGAGCGCGGCAATATCAGCGATGCCGATCGCGCTTACATTGAAAACGCCATCGCACGTGCCAAGCGCCGCAATGAAAACATGTCCGCCGCGGTCTTCGACTTCATCTCCAATATCCTGCTGCTTCGCAGCGGGGACACTGCTGTCTCCGCGGAAAGTTACCGTAAGCGGCTGCGCTTCACGCTCAAGTTCCAGCAGCTCACCGGGCCGGTGATGGCCAAGGGACTGGAAGACACTGCCTGCTACGTGTACAACCGCTTTGTTTCGGTCAATGAGGTCGGTGGCTCGCCCAACGAGTTCGGAATCTCGCCGGATGAGTTTCATGCCGGCAACCAGCAGCGCGCCCATCGCTGGCCCAATTCCATGCTCAGCACCTCCACCCATGACAGCAAGCGCAGCGAGGACGTCCGTGCGCGATTGGACGTTCTTTCAGAAATGCCGCGTGCCTGGGCGGCGCAGGTGATGCGCTGGCGGCGGCTCAATCGCGGCAAGCGGCGTCCTTTTGCGGACGGTCGCGCCGTTCCCGACCACAACGAAGAGTATTTGCTCTATCAGACCCTAGTCGGCGCCTGGCCTTTGGAAATGCCGGATGACGCCGCGCGTCAGGACTTCCTCCACCGCATTCAGCAGTACATGGTCAAGGCCGTGCACGAGGCGAAGGTCAATCTCAGTTGGATCAACCAGAATCCCGACTACGTCGTCGCCCTCGAGCAGTTCCTCGCGCGCATTTTCCAGCCCGGCACCTCTAGCCGGCCTAATCTCTTCCTGGAAAACATCGAGAGCTTTGTCTCTGAGGTCGCTTTCTTCGGCTGCATCAATTCTCTCGCTCAGACGCTGCTCAAGTTCACCTGTCCCGGTCTACCCGACATTTACCAGGGAACCGAGTTGTGGGATTTTTCCCTGGTCGATCCCGACAACCGCCGTCCAGTGAACTACGATCTTCGCCAGCGTCTTCTCGGCGATCTGCTGGCCGCCCAGGCTGGCGACTTGGCCGCTCTATGCGACGAGCTCTGGCACAACTACAAGGATGGCCGGGTCAAGATGTGGACCACCCTGCGCGCCTTGAACCTGCGCCGCGAACATGGCCGGCTGTTTCAACTGGGAAGCTATTCGCCCCTGCGCGGAAGCGGCGCCAAGTCCGAACACCTGGTCGCTTTCGCCCGCGAGCATGACTGGCGCATGTCGGTTACTGCCGTGCCCAGGCTGCCTTACACCTTGTCCGGCGGGGACGTGTCGGCCAAGGAAGTCTGGGGCGACACGCAGATCCCGCTGCCGTCCCATGCGCCCGCATCTTTTGTGAATGTGCTTACCGGCGAGACCGTGCAGCCGTCGAGCCGCGCGCTGTCATGCCGCGAAATCTTCGCTCACTTCCCGGTCGCGCTGTTGATCGGCGGCTGAGGCGGCACAATTCCGGTCGCTGATCTGTGACAACCGCGCCAGCCGTTCCGCATGTTCCTGCTTCAAGTCACCGGCACGATAACGCCACGTCCAATTGCAGTCACTGCTGCTCGGCACGTTCATGCGCGCTTCGCTTCCCAGCCCGAGCACATCCTGCAGCGGGATCACCGCCAGACGCGCCGGCGAGGTGATGGCCGCGCGTATGAACGCCCACGGCATCCCAGCCGGATCGGTGCCCACGTAAGCTTCCGCGAGCCGGCGTTCCTCGCCCTGCGTCGAGTTGAACCAGCCCAGCGTCGTGTCGTTGTCGTGCGTCCCGGTGTACACCACGCTGTTTTCTTCGTATCGATGCGGCAGGTAAATGTGCGCCCCGGGGTTGCTGAAGCCGAATTGCAGGACCTTCATGCCCGGCACGGCCAAGCGCTCGCGGAACGCATGCACCTCGGGGGTAATCATCCCCAGGTCTTCCGCGATAAATGGAAAGCCGCCCAGCGCGTTTCGCAGCACGTGAAACAGGTCGTCGTTCGGACCATGTACCCAGCGGCCGTGCACCGCCGTCGGTTCCTGCGCCGGGATTTCCCAGTACGACTCGAAGCCGCGGAAGTGGTCCAGTCGAACGATGTCGCACAATTGCAGCGCCCACCGCATCCGCTGCACCCACCAGTCATAGCCCCGCGCCTTCAGCGCGTCCCAGCGATACAGCGGATTTCCCCAGCGCTGTCCGGTGGCGCTGAACGCGTCCGGAGGCACCCCGGACACGACCGTCGGATTCAGGTTATCGTCGAGTTGAAAAATGTCGGGATGGGTCCACACATCGGCGCTGTCATAATCCACGAAAATGGCGACGTCGCCGATCACCCGTATCCCGCGCTGCCGTGCCGCCTGGTGCAGTGCGCGCCATTGCTCGAAAAACGCGAATTGCGTCACCCGCGAAACGTCAAGCGCCTGGCCGAGTTCCTCGCGCACCCGCGCCACCGCCCCCGGTTCGCGGCGCGCAAGTTCGCGCGGCCACTGGTTCCACGTCCCATTCGGAAACCGATCGCGCAAGCGGACGAACACAACGTAGTCATCCAGCCACCCGGCATTTTCGGAGCAAAATTTCTCGTAGCGGCTGCGGGCTGCTCCGGACGCGCTGTTCAGGAAATTTGTCGCCGCTTCCCGCAGCAGCGGCATCTTGATGGCGCGCACCCGGTCGTAGTCAACCGCTCCCTCGTCGGTGGGCAGTACTGCCAGGCGCCCACGATCGATCCACCCTGCATCCGCCAGGCGTTCCAGGCTTACGAGCAGGGGATTTCCCGCGAATGCCGAGATCGACGAGTACGGAGAATTTCCCAGCCCCACCGGGCCGAGCGGCAGAATTTGCCACAGCGTCTGTCGTCCCGCCGACAGGAAATCCAGGAACTCGTAGGCAGCCGGACCCAGGTCGCCGATGCCGCCACGCGAGGGTAGCGATGAGGGGTGCAGCAGAATTCCTGACGCGCGTTCGTTCATCGGAAGACCTTAAGCTCTTAGCTCGTTAACGGAGGAGTTAGATGACGAATACCAACGAAAGACACGGCCACTTCACAGCGGCTCGCAAGCTGCAAATCAAGGAAGCGCTTAACGCAGGCGCGAGGGAGCTAAGAGCTGCCAAAAGCTAAGAGCCAAAAGCTAGAACCCGCTTTCCGTTCCCTGCGCCGGCGTCGTGATCCGCTTCATTTCCTGCTGGTTGATCTTGATCTTGCCGCTTTTCTCCATCTGCTTTTGCAGGTTGGTGGCGAAAACTTCCAGGAACTCGTCGCGTTTTTTCTGCAGCAACTGCTCTCGCAGGCGGTCCTTGGAAGCGGCAAATTGCGCTGCCGGAGGCTCTTGCTTGTCCAGCAGCATGACCACCGCGCCACTGCGCCCGGTGCTGATCGGCCCGCTGATGTCACCCGGCTTCATTTCAAACACCACCTGAGCCGGCCCGGTCAGCGCCCCGATGTCCGGCACCTGGCTGGTCGTTCCTACAAGGTCGCTGGTCTTCACCTCCGCCCCGGTTTCTTTGGCGGCCTTCTTCAAGTCGTGCAGCGATTTTGCTTTCTCGGAAAGGTCGGTGGTCTTTTGCTGCAGCATCTGCTGCGCTTTGTCAGACTTGTACTCCTGCTCCACCCTTGTCCGAATCTCCTCGAACGACGGCGCCCGTGCCGCTTCCACCTTCGTCACCTGGTAGACGACGTATCCTTGCGGGACGTGAACTCTGTCGGGCGTGCTTTTGTCGCGTGCCCCAAAAAGCGCCGACATCAGCTCCGGCGCATTGCCCACTCCGGGCAGGGAATCGTTGCGCGTCACCAGCCCGGTCTCCACCACCTCCAGCCCGTTATCCTTGGCCGCCTTTTCCAAGCTGCCAGTCTTGGCCTCGGTCTCCACCTTGTTCGCCAGCGAGTCGGTGCGGGTGGCGGCCTTGTCGGAGGCTAGCTGCTGTTCGATCTGGGGTTTGACCTCATCCAGCGGCTTCACGTGCGCGTCCTGTTTGTCGTCCACGTGAATAATGTGGAATCCGAAGGTCGAGCGCACAATGCCGCTGGTCTGCCCTTTCCCCAGCGAAAATGCCGACTGCTCGAACTCCGGCACCGTCTGCCCGCGCTGGATCCACCCCAGCGATCCGCCGTTGTCCTTGCTGCCGGGATCTTCCGAGTTCTTCTTCGCGATCTCGGCGAAGTTACCGCCGCTCTGCACTTGCTTGAGGATGCCCTCCGCCTTTTCCCGCGCCGCCTTGACCGCCGCCTCGTCCACCTTGCCGTCGGCACCCGGGGTGGGGATCTTGATCAGTATGTGCCGCACGTTCACCTGCTCGGGTACCCGGTACTGGTCGCGATGCGAGTTGTAGTACGTCTGCAGCTCCTGCGGCGTGACTTGCACCTGTTGCTGAACTTTGTTGCTGTCGATTACGACGTAGCGTGCTTGCCGCTTTTCCGGAATTGCGTTCGCATACTGCTGCTTGTGCTGCTCAAAATACGTCTTCAGCTCGGCCTCGCTCGGATGCACCTGCTTGCTGAGGTCCTCCAGGGTGAGCACTGCGTAGTCGAACTTCACCTTCGTGTTTTCGCGGCGGTACTGGTCCTGGAGCTCCTGGTCCGAAACTGTGACGCCGCCTTCGACCGCCGCCCGCAGCTTGCGGATCAGCAGGTCGGCCTTGAGCAGCGACTCGAAATTCTGTACTCCCATCTGGAAATTCTGCTGCACGAAGTTCTCGTACCCGTCCTGCCCGACGAAATTGCCGCCCGGAAACAACGACGGTCCGAACGCGCCATGCTGCAATTCGTCGCGCAGCTCGGCATCGCTGACGCTGAAGCCCATGCGATGCGCTTCATCGATCATTGCCTTCTGGATAATCAGCTGTTGTGCCGCTCGCTGCATCAGGAAGGGCATGAACTGCGAAGGGAAACCGCGCGGAAACTGCTGCTTACCCATTTGTCGCGCTGTGTCCTGTACTTCGTTGACGGTGACCTGCTGATCGCCCACCTTGGCAATCACGTTGCCCTGCGGACTGCCGAAGCCGAATGCGTCGCCCAGGATTCCGCCCGGCACCAGCGTGATGACCATGGCCCCGCAGATGATAACGAGCAGCCCGCCAAGCACGATCTTCTTCGTCTTGCCGGGAGTTTGCAGAAATCGAATCATGTCTCTAGTAACTCCAGATAGGTACGCGTAATTTTTTCATTATAAACGAGAGCCGCAGCGGCGGATGTTTACGGCGGCGTGACTTGCCGCTCCCAAACGCGGTACGATCCCCACCCGCGCATGGCAAGGAAGCTGGGACAACTCGCGGCGCCCTATCGCATTGCCAGGGGTGCAGATTTCCGTCTCAAGGATTACGATCCCGCCCACACCGGCGGGCTCCGTTCCAAGGAGCACGCCGCTGCCGCTCTCCAGCAAGGGATCGAGCGGCTCACCGAGTTGCAGGACAAGCTCTACGCCCAGGACCAGTGGGCCGTTCTGCTTATTTTTCAGGGCATGGACGCCGCCGGAAAAGACAGCACCATCAGGCACGTCATATCAGGAGTCAATCCCCAGGCTGTCCAGGTCTACTCCTTCAAGCAGCCATCAGAGGAGGAGTTGAACCACGATTACCTGTGGCGCACCTCCCTGTGCCTTCCCGAACGCCGCCGCATCGGCATCTTCAACCGTTCTTACTACGAGGAAGTGCTGGTGGTGCGTGTCCACCCCGAACTGCTCAAGCGGAAAAAAATCCCTTTTTCCCTGATCACCAAGGACATATGGGAACAGCGTTTCGAGCACATTCGTTCGTTTGAACAGTATCTGGCCGCTAACGGGATCGTGGTGCGCAAGTTTTTCCTGAACATCTCCCACAAGGAACAAGCCAGGCGGTTCATGGCGCGCTTGGAGGAGCCGGAGAAAAACTGGAAATTTTCTGCCGGGGACGTCCACGAGCGCAAATACTGGAAGGACTACATGCAGGCCTACGAGGACATGGTCCGCAACACCGCCACCGCGGATGCGCCATGGTACGTTGTTCCGGCAGACCACAAGTGGTACGCGCGAACCGTGGTTGCAGCCGCCGTGGTCGAGACCCTGGAATCCCTGCACCTGTCCTACCCTAAGCCTACTCCGAAGGAGCGCAAGGAACTAAAACACGCGCGCCAGCTCCTGGAACAAGGGAAGATCTAGCTACTCAATGAAGTGTCCTGAGCGAAGATGCCCGGTTTGACGATGCGCGCCACCGATGCGCGCCACCGAGTCGAAAGACCTGCTTTCGCTATACGCGACCATCCACAGGCAATCAATTTCGCCGAACCCAAGCCGCAATTTGAAATTCTCAAATTTCCTCAATTCCGGTAATCCTCAGTCCCGCCGAGTGCGCTTTGTGCCGGATGTTGAGGGTAATGAGCAGCGCCGTGATTTGTTCCACGATGCGCGAATTCTCCAGCTTGCCGCCATCGATAGGGCGTACCCCCGGAATTTTCCGTGCCAGTTCGTACGCCACTTCCTTTGCATTGTCGCTGTCCGTACATACGATCACGTCGCATTCGACCGGCACCGCGGTCTCCAGCAGGCTTGCCGAAATGTTCTGAAAGGCGCCTACGACGGTGACGCCCGGCGGCGCCATCTCGGCCGCCTGCTGCGCTGCCGACCCCTGCCAGACCCCGAGCACGCGCGAGCCTTTGTCGCCCACGCCGCTAGCCAGCGGCACTGTTGCGCATACCAGCACCGCGCCCAGACGGAAGTGGCTGCGCAACTGCTTCAGCGTCGCGGCTTGGCCTTCAAACGGGACCGTGAGCACCACCACGTCGCTGGCGCCCACCGCGGCGGAATTCTCCATGCCTTCCACCGCAGTTTCAGTTTCCGAAAGCCTGCCAATCTCCTGCGCCGTCAAGCGCGCCCGGTTCTCGTCTCGCGAGCCGATAATGACGTGCAGCCCCGCTCGCGCCCAGCGCGTCGCCAGCCCGCGCCCCTCCGGTCCCGTTCCCCCGACAATTGCCACGGTAGTGATCATGTTCGAGCCCAGTACCGTCGTCCAGTTCATCATCGGAAACGAGCGACAAAGGTACCCGTTGTATTGCCTGACGGATTAACTTGGTCGAATAATTTCAGTTTGCTGTACGTGGTGTTTCTTTCCGCCGGCACGCGCCCCAACTCACGGATACGCCGGTGGAACTGCTCCGGGCTGAGATACTCGCCCGAGGTCGCTCCCGCCAGTCGCGAGATGTTCTCGTCCATGAGTGTGCCGCCGTAATCGTTGGCGCCGGCGCGCAGGCAAAGCTGCGCAGTCTCCCGGCTGAGCTTGACCCACGAGACCTGCACGTTGCGGATGGAACCGGCCAGCATTACCCGTGCGAGCGCGTGAATTTTCAAGTGCTCCGCCATGGTTGGTCCCGGTCGCGCCATCCCTTCCTGGAACAGCAGCGTGTTCTGGTGCACGAAGCCCAGCGGCACGAACTCGGTGAAACCGCCAGTCTGGGCCTGAATCTCGCGCAGCAGCAGCAGTTGGTTGACCCAGTGGCCGGTTGTCTCGATGTGCCCGTACATCAGCGTCGACGTGCTGCGAATGCCGCACTGGTGCGCGGTGGTGATGATCTCGCGCCAGCGCGCGGTGGAAAGTTTGTTGCGCGAGATCAGGGTGCGAACGTCGTCGTCGAGAATTTCCGCCGCCGTGCCGGGCAGCGTGTTGAGGCCGTTATCGCGAAGCATGCACAGGTAATCACGCGTGCTCATGCCGGTGAGTTCAATACCGTAAGCAACTTCCATCGGCGAAAACGCGTGCGTGTGCATGTCGGGAACAGCGGTTTTCACGGCGCGCAGAATGTCGCGGTAATAAAAAGGAGACAGGTCTCGCGGCAGGCCCCCCTGGATGCAAACTTCCGTGGCACCGCGGTCGCGGGCTTCGCGCGTGCGACGGCCTACGTCTTCGAGCGTAAGAAAGTAGGCGTCGTCCTCGCGCGGGCCGCGGCTGAAGGCACAAAACTTGCAGCCGACGAAACACACATTCGTGAAATTGATGTTGCGATTGACGACGTAGGTGACCACGTCACCGGCGATCGCGCGCCGCACCTCGTCCGCCGCAACGACCAGGGCGATCAGGTCGGTGCCTTCGGCGGAAGCGAGGCGCAGGCACTGCTCGCGCGTGAGGCGGCCGCCGTCGTGCGACGCGAGAACGGTTTCCAAGGACGCGCGAACTTCGGCGCACGTATCCTTGGCTACCTCTTCCCATTTCGCTGCGACGATTGGTTCGAAATTCGTCATTCGATCACATTCGATGCGTGACGTCGTCTGAAGATTGTAATGCCGGCTATTTACCGGAACAGGTCGCGTTCCCGTGCGCGGATCAAGTCCCTTCCGCTGCCCCTTCCCGGTTCGTACTCGAAGCCCCGAATGATACATGCAGGCATGCGCGACAGTTTGCCGCACGCCAGTCCTGCCATTCCGGCCAGTTCGTCGGCCGCGGCTTCCAGGCTGACGCGCAGCGCATAGCCGTAGGGATCGCGCTGCGCGCGGAAGTCGCGGAACGGCTTCATTCCGGCAACGCCGATCGCCACCTCTGCCAGACCTTCGCGCCAAGGACGGCCGAAAGTATCGGTAATGATAACCGGAACGGCGAACCCGAGGCGGCGTCGCAGTGCGTCATGAATTTGTCGAGCGGATTTGTCGGGATCGCGCGGCAGCAGCACGGCGCTGCGTCCGCCATCGACATTGGACACGTCCACGCCGCTATTGGCGCACACCAAGCCGTGCGCGGTCTCGGTGATGAGCACGTTGCGGCGCCGGCGAACGATCCTGGTCGCTTCCGCCAGCCCCAGTTCGACCACGCGCGCGTCGAGCTTGTGCTGCTGCGCGCGGCGCACCGCCGCCGGCCGCGGACGAACCTTGTCGAGGGCAATGATCTGACGCTCCGCCTTGGAAACTATCTTGTGGGTGATGACCAGGATGTCGCCGCGGCGGAAGCGCAGCCGCGAACGCTTCACGGCGTCGCGAATGATGTCAGGTATGGAATCTCCCGGCAGAATGTCGCCGATGCCGGGAATCGGAATGGCGGAAACGACGGGCATAAGCGCCCGATCAATGTATCAGGAGAAGCCGCCGATGGTTGTGGCGCGGCAGCTTGCCGCCGCCGGCAGTTGGCTAGGAATTGGCGCGCCGACGGATGGGCTCTTGCCGTGGCAGACCACAGGCGGTGCACTTGAAGTTTTCCACGCGGTCGGCGATGTAGGTACCGAGATACAGCGTAAAGGCGGAAAGAAAGGTCACTGCCACGACAGAAGCCATGTCCCCCTCCAGGGAAGAACCGCGAATCGAACGCGCCCACGATATCGCGGCACAGGGGTGAAGAATACGTGACGCGGGTAACGCAGCATGACAGAGGTAACAGGTGGGTTCAGCGCGGATCCGGGCTCACGGCCCGGGACTTGTCTTTTCACGCACTTGCTTTGCCGCGCCAACGCTCCGGGAGTTTCCACTCGCAGAGCAGTTTTTGGGTTCGGGTCCGCATGGGAAAACCGAGCAATTGGGCAAGATCGGCGGGGCGATCGATATCAAGCGCAATTCCCGGCAAATCCGCGTTGTCGAGCACAACACACGCTTTGCCGGTGGCAAGCGCCGCAGCATGATGCGGCTGGAAGCTGTCGTTGCCGAAGCGCAGCGGGAACAGGGCGGCGGGACGGCGCAGGACCGCGTTGGTGCCGCGGCCATCGGCGGCGGGCACCAACACCGAACCTTGTTCTGGCATTTTGGCCAGCACCGCTTCGACCTCGGATGAGCGGAGCAGCGGGATGTCGCCGGGCAGCACCAGGGTGAACTCGGCGCCGCGTCTCTGCGCTTCGGCAGTAGCCATGGCGATGGCCTCGCTCTCGCCGAGATTGTCATTGTCCACGATGATGTCGAAACCGTAATGGCGCGCCAGGCCAGCGGCGAATGCGTCGTTGCTGACGAGCGCAATTACGGGCCGTGGCTTCACCTCCGCCAGTGCCGCGCAGATGTCCTTCAGCATGGTACGGGCCAGCGCGGTGCGCTGCTCCTGCGTCAGCACCGAGGCCAGGCGCTGCTTGGCAGTGGACATTTCTTTGACTGGGACCAGGATCATTGCGGCTTGAGCGCTCCTGCGGGCATGACTGAGGCGATCGCCACGCGCGCCAGTTCGGCCTTGGCGTCGTCGGTGGACATGATCGTGTTCGTGAACACGGTCCTGACGTCACAGGGGTCAGAGACCGGTGCCAAACGATCGGCGGTGTCGGCGATCAAAATGTCGAGGAAATCCGCATAGGCTTCCGCCACGCCCGCCATGGAAACCGGAAGATGCTGCGCCTTCATCAGTTCACCCGCGGGACCGGAGACGGCAGCGCCGCCGACGATGGGGCTGACCGCGGCAATCTGCGCCGTGGTCTCACGAAGTGCGTCGCGAATTCCGGGAACGCTCAGGATGGGGCCGATGCTGGTGACCGGATTGCTGGGCGCGATCAGCACCGCATCGGCATCGCGAATGGCCGCGATCACTCCCGGCGCGGGCTGCGCCCGTTCGGCGCCGGAGAATCTCACCCCGGTGGCGGGCACGCGATAGCGCTCGCGAACGAAGTATTGCTGGAAGGTCAATTCGCCGCCGGGCGTGAGCACACAGGTTTCCACGCGATCGTTGGACATAGGCAGAATGCACGTGTGCAGGCCCATTTCCGACGCGAGTTCCGCGGTGGCTTCGGCGAGAGTATGGGAGGCCAGCAGCTCGGTGCGGCGAAGATGAGTGGCCAGGTCGCGGTCGCCAAGTTGGAACCACGACGGCGCACCGAGTCGCCGCATGCGCTCCATGCAGGTGAAGGTATCGCCCTCGACGCCCCATCCGCGCTCGCGGCTCAGCAGGCCGGCAAGCGCGTACAGAATGGAATCGACATCTGGGGAGACATGAAGTCCCCACCAGGTAAGGTCGTCGCCAGTGTTGACGATGACCGTGAGTTCCTCCGGCGCGATGACGCGCACCAAACCCTGCACGAATTTTGCGCCGCCGGTTCCGCCAGTCAGGACGGTAATCATTTCATTTTCAGCTTCAGCCGAGTAGCTAGCGGCTGGTGGCTCGTAGCAACTACAAATGTTTTACGCACTCGCGAGCCGCGTCGCGACAGATGGTGTGATTGCGTAGCCTTCGCTATCAGCAGCAGCGCGAGTCTTGTCCGCCGCAAGACCACCGGCGGTCGCGACATGCGGCAAGAACTCCGGATAGACAGGAAGGCGCTGTCGCAAGACAAAACCGGCGGCACGGGTACGTTCTTCGAGTTCATGCAGATGAGGCCAAGGGCGCTCGGGATTGATGAAATCGGGTGTCAGCGGCGAAACTCCGCCCCAGTCGTTGATTCCGGCCGAGAGCAGTTGGTGGTAATCGGGCGCGGAGAGGTTTGGCGGCGCCTGCAGGTTCATGTTGCGTAGGATGAGCCGCGCCACGGCCACGGTGCGCAACATCTCGCCGGTGGTGGGCTCCGGTTGTCGCGACATGGGAATCTCCGGTTTCACCCGGAAGTTCTGCACGATTACCTCCTGGATGTGACCGTAACGGCGGTGCAGCTCAGCGATGGCGAACAGAGAATTCACGCGGTCGCGCCTGGTTTCGCCGATGCCGACCAGGATTCCGGTGGTGAAGGGAATTGCCTGCCTGCCCGCGGCCTCGATGACCCCAAGCCGCAGCGCCGGAACCTTGTCGGGTGCCCCGCGATGCGCTGCCCCGCGCATCAGTTTGTTGCTGGTGCTCTCGAGCATCAGGCCAAGGCTGGGGGAGACGGCGCGCAGGCGTCGCAGCCACTGGGGGCTCATCAAGCCCGGATTGGCGTGAGGTATGAGACTGGTCTCACGCAGCACCAGTTCGCACATCGCTTCCAGGTAATGCAGGGTGGACTTGTAGCCGAGATGGCGCAGGGCTGCGCGCATCTGGGAGAAGAGAAGCTCCGGCTTGTCGCCAAGGCTGAACAGCGCTTCACGGCAGCCCAGGCGTTCGCCGGCGCGGCAGACGCGCAAGACTTCCTCAGGCGCCATGGTGTGGGCGCCGGTCTGGCCGGGGTCGCGGCGGAAGATGCAGTATCCGCAATAGTCGCGGCAGAGGTTGGTGAGCGGGAGAAACACCTTGCGCGAGTAAGTAATGACGCCAGGGTGGAATTGTTCTTTGACATGAACGGCGGTGGCGAGCAGTTGGGGCAGGTCGCGGTCGTCGCACGCGATGAGGCGCAATGCCATGTCGCGCGTGATGGGAAGACCGGAACGGAGTTCGTCGAGATAGGAACCAAAATGCCCGGAGCCAGTACCACCGGAGCGTGCCACGGCTCTCCGACCCTTGCGACCGCGGGTTGGGGACCCGCGCCACACACTCGGCTCGTATTCGCGAACTCGGGCGCGATACGCGCTGGGGCTGTCGAGGTCGCGCCAGATGGCATCGGTGGAGACGCCCACAAACTTCACCCGCCTGGAGTTCCGATAAACGATGTCGCGCGCGGTGGCGGCCGACTCGAATTCGGCGCGCAGGCTCGCGGAAAAAATCACCGGGTGGCCGCTGCGGTCATGGAATCTTGGGATGGCGATGGCCTGTCGGGCCGAGCGTGCGCGGAAGCCGGTAACCAGCTTTTGAATGATCTTGCGCGTGAGCAGCGGGTAGTCCACCGGGTAGAGCATGAAATCCGCGGCGGGCGGGATTTGGGCGAGCGCGGACTGGAGCGACGACATCTGCCCGGAACGCCAAGCCGGGTTCACAACCACTGTGATGCCGGCGGGCACGTGTTCGCGGATGCGCTTGGCCTCACAGCCGAGAACGACGATCGGCGGTCCCAATCCGGCGCAGTTTCGGAGGGCAATGTCGAGCGCGGTGCTTTCCCCGAACCTGGCGAGCGCCGTGGGAAATCCCAGGCTTGAGGGTCCAGCGGCGAGGATGACCGGGACGATTCTGGAAGCGCCGGGCATGAGAGTCAGGTTAAAGGGGCAAGGCACAAGGCGCAAGGCCAGGGGAATGGGATGGCGACTGGGGGCGGGTTCCAGGCGCCCGTGAAACGCGTCTTTGACTTGCAATACATCATCCAACATAATCGGTGCACGATGGATATTTACCAGGAGATCGTGGGATTGCGGCAGGCGGGCCGGCGCGGGGCGCTGGCCACGATCACCAATGTCCGCGGCTCGATTCCGTCGTTCCAGACCTCGAAGATGCTGGTGCGCGATGACGGCTCCATCGTGGGCACGATTGGCGGGGGATGCGTGGAGGCCGAAGTCTGGCAGGCGGCACGCGAGGTAATGGAAGAAGAAAAACCGCGCACCCTGACCTTCAACCTGAACCAGAATCCGAAGTACGATACCGGGCTGGTCTGCGGCGGAACGCTGGAGGTGTTCATCGAACCGGTGCTGCCTATTCCCGTGCTGTACCTGTTCGGCGCCGGACACGTGGCGTACAACACGTTCAAAGTGGCGCGCGGGGCGGGGTTTGAAGTAGTGATCGTCGATGACCGCGAGAGCTATGCCAACCGCGAGCGCTTTCCCGAGGCGCGCGAGGTGATTGCCGACGACTTCGACCAGGCTTGCGCGCGATTGACGCCGAATGAAAACTCCTACGTGGTGATCGTCACCCGCGGACATCGGGACGACATGCGCGTGCTGCGTTGGGCGGTCACGACGCCGGCGCGCTATGTCGGGATGATCGGGTCGCGGCGCAAGACGATTGCGATCTACAAAGAACTGGAAAGCCAGGGCATGGACGCGGCCTTGTTCGAACGCGTGAATGCCCCGGTTGGACTGGAAATTGGGGCAGTAACGCCGGAAGAAATCGCGGTGGCGATTGTGGCGGAGTTAATCGCGTTCCGGCGGAATTGCGAGACCGCGGTGGCGCGCAAGAAGTTGGAACGAGCGCGGGAAAAAGAAGTGCCGAGCAGCGAGTAAGCGAGACAGGTGCGGTGAGCCGCACGGTATAATTGAAGAAGCGCGCCCGTAGCTCAGCTGGATAGAGCGATTGCCTCCGGAGCAATAGGTCGGGAGTTCGAATCTCTCCGGGCGCGCCATTCCTTGCCTGTGAACTCTCTTTGCGCCCCTAGCTCAACTGGATAGAGCATCAGTCTTCGGAACTGAGGGTTGGGGGTTCGAGTCCCTCGGGGCGCGCCAGTATACTTCTTTGCTTTCCATCCGCAGCCCGCGTACAGCCCCCCGGTTCTCCACCGGAAGGCTAACCCGAAGGGAATCAAGAGCCGCAACCCCTAAGCGGCAATTCAGCGATAGAATTCAAGAAGTTAGGGAAGAGCAGCAAGGTCAAGCGGGCCCTTCGACGAATGCAAACCTCAGGGCCAAAGGTCGCGATCACGCTGTGCGTGGTGCTGAGTGCCGGAGTGTCGCTGGCGCAAAGCCTGGGAGACGTAGCGCGACAAGACCGGGAGCGCAGGTCGCAACTGCCGCAACATGCCCGCGTCATCAGCAATGATGATTTGAAGCAAGAACATATTCTGGACGCAGCCCACCATCAAACTTCTTCCGCAGCGGAGGACCTCGCAACGCAGGATGTTGCGACACCGACGGCTGTGAGCGCCCTTCGTTCGGCAACGTCGGTGGGCGCGAATGTTCCTTTGTGGGGAGTTGCGGAGCAACCCGGGTTCTCACTTGGCGCGTACGCGAGAGCGCTGCGTCAGCAACGAAGCCAGCGTGAACAGCAGAACGCCGCGGTTCAGCAACCTGGATCCGAGCCGGCGAAATCTTTCAGTGCCAGCATTCGTTCAAACAATGAAGCAGGCTCGCCGGTCGTCACGAACAGCCAGAGTGAAAAGTGGAATTCGGCGGAACTTTCGGTGCGGGTCATCCGCAATCACGCAGCGGCTGGGATGAGTGCAGATGGTTCGAAGATCGTGACGCACCCGCTGGAGATTGATCCCGGTCCGCCGCTGGTTCGCGCCGCGCGGGGGGATTCACTGTGGCGCCTGGCGCGAGTGCATCTGGGCGATGGCAGACTGTGGCCGATGTTGTGGGAATCGAATCCTGAAATCCGAAACCCGGGCCGATTGATGATCGGACAACTGCTGCGCATCCCGGCTCGCCAATTGAACTTCGCCAAGCTGCAGGGCGGCAAAAAGCTGGCGGCGGCCAGCAGGCGCGAACTGGTCCGTCGGGCAGGCGTCATTCAAGTCGCACTCGCGCAACGAGTCAACGCCAGAACATCAACATCTCCCTTGGCAGGCTTGGAAGAATACGGCTACTTGCCGACTCGCTCTTCCACCTGGGCCGCCACCGGCCTGGCGACGTTGGTGAAGCCGTCGGAATACCCGACGCGGTAACCCCCTACATAAGCAGCACAAAAACTCTGCTGGTCGATGCCACGGCTGGGCGCCGGCGGGCATTCCGGAAGCAGCGCAGAGAAACTGACGTCGCTGCGTCCGTCCTCCAATCCCCGATGTTGCCCGGAAAAGTAACCCATCGAAAAGCCACGGTCGAAAACCGGGTCGGCGGACGGATTGCCGGTATCGGCTAAGGGTAGCGATTCGACCTGGTCAACGGCGCGAAATGCGCGTCCGGCAAAACCATCTGCGTATCCGACGCGCAGGCCTTCGCGGAATCCGGCTTGGAAAGAATGCTTGTCGC
Organism: Terriglobales bacterium; assembly: GCA_035691485.1. NCBI lineage: Bacteria > Pseudomonadati > Acidobacteriota > Terriglobia > Terriglobales > Terriglobales bacterium. The sequence continues at coordinate 216,966 of DASSIZ010000069.1, read as the reverse complement.
CGAACACGTGGCGGTAGCCTTCCGATTCCTTCGCTTCTTTGGCTCGGCGGATGTCGCGAGCGGAGCGGCCGAGTTGGATATCCACATCGGCGAGATGGAAGCCCTGTTCGTAGCCGTGTAGATAACCGTGGATGAATGCCGACCTGCGCACGATGGCGCCGGTACGAGGACAAGCGTAGTGGGGGTCGGCCGATTCGGCGGCGGTGGCGAGACCTGCTGCCAGGAGTGCAGTAACGAGGAGCGCGGAGCGTAGCATGCGCGATCGAACCTCGACTGCAAGCAATAGATGATGGCGGCGGGGAAAACGGATGTCAGCCCAGCAGCCGATTTGAAAGTTAATCCTTTTGCGTGATGGTGACCGCTCGTCCCTTGCGAAACGTGACCGTGAGAGGGTGGCCGCCATTGGCGTACTTCACGACCTTTTCTTCCGGGACGCTCTGTTCCGGCTGCGGCACGCCCATGCCAACAGCGAAGTCGGCCTGGATTTCATTCATCCCAGGCTTAACCTCGTGGTTACGAATTGCGTCCCAGATTTCAGCCGGCCAGAAATTGTAGAGCTGGTGCGGATCTTCATAGAAGAACATCTGGTCGGCATAGATCTGGAATGAGCCACCGGATTCAGTGCCGACCGGCACAGCATAGCTACGGCCATCATGATCGAAGACGGCGACGATCTGGTGATAGTTAGGCTTATTCGGCGTGGGCTGAGCCAGCACGCTCTTGATGCGCACTTCCTCGATCGGTCCGAGCACGCCGACCTCACGCGAAAAATCGACGCGCCGGCGTGTGGGGTCGAACGGATAGTAGGTGTAGCGGTAGCCCTCCTGAACCCACACCGGCTGCTTCGTCAACTCGCGCGCCGAAGCCAAATCGTAGGCGTGCAGCTTGCGGGGCACTACGTACGCTTCGCGGTTCAACGGGCGCGCGGCGGACCTGGATATTTTCTGGGCGGCCGGCTTCTCGCGCGCGCGGAAGACGAAATAGAGCCGCACCGCGGCGAACGCCAAGGCCACGAGAAAAATGATTTGCAGGATGCGTACTCCGGCTGACGTGCCGCGCTTGCTTCGTCGTGCCATGAAAGTGAGGCTCCCCCGGGGCTGCAGGCCTTCAAGTGGGGCTGCTTCCAAGCCCACCCAAGGGGCCATTGTACCGACGTTCCTAGCTTCGGGCGGGCTAAGGTGTTATTTGAAATGGCCTAAGACATTAGCTCAATTCTCGAATGCCGAGGATCGGGAGAATACTCCCGTCATCGACCCCGGTAAGAGTTCGCGAAGGCTCCTGCACTAAAAAAACCTGGGGGAAACGGTGCAGGGGAAAGCGGAATCAGATGGGGGCTTCCCCGGCGACTTACGGGTTGCCGGGGATTCGTATTAAGAGCTGCTTTGTAGAAGCTGCGGGGGAAATTGCAGCGTCGCGGAACAACGTCCGGCCTCGCGGTCCTGGCCATCCTGCTGGGAATCAGTACCTGTTTTTCTCAAAATCCATCGGCGCACGAACCTTCGGGCGCTGTGCAAAATCCGTACGATACGCGGCTGAGCGTATTGCAAGCGAAGTGGAAGACGCAAACTTCGATCCAACGCGCAGTCGCCGTGCGGCGAATCTACGGTCTCCGGGAATTCGTCAGCTCAACGGATGCGGTGAAGAGCTGGATTGCGGGTGTGGCTCAAGATTTGTCGGAAAGCCGTTCCGTGCGTGACGAGGCGCAGCACTATCGCGCGCTGATGGAACGGCAAGGGGGCCGCATCCAAGAGGGCCGCATCACGGATGTGCCCGCTCTGCCCGCGGAGTTGCTCACGGAAGCCCGGGGTGCGGCGGCACAGGAACCTGATTCGGCCGAATGGAACGAGGCCCTGGGGCTGATCGAACGCGAACGCGGGCTGGGAGCAGCCGGCGAGCACCTGGAGCGGGCGGCGCAACTGGCGCCGACGGCCGAGCGCTGGATGGAAGTTGCGGAGGGCTGTGGCGACAGCACATGCACCTTCGCCGCGCTGAGCGCCGCGTTGCAGGCAGACGCTACCAATCCGGAGGCGAAGATTGCGCTCGCGGAGTATTACGTTGGGCGAAAACAGGATGCGAAAGCGCGGGACCTGTTGCGCGAAGCGGCGCAAAGCGAACCCGGCGATTACGTGTCTCGCAAGCGGCTGGGCGATCTCTACGCTTCGGCGGGCATGGTTGCCGAGGCGCTGGCGGAATATCGCGACCTGGGAAAGGCATTTCCGGCTCCGCTATGGCTGCGGCGGGAACTGGCCTTGTCCTACGAGAGGCTCGGCTTCCTCGGTCGCGCAATGGCGCTGGCGAAATCGGACCTGACGCAGAATTTTGATGATCGCGTTGCGCGCGACATCCTGATCCGCATTTATCGCGCGCGCGGTGATGCCAGCAGCCTGCGCGCGCTCTATGCGGAGTGGATGCGGCTCGACCCCAACGATACGCAGGCAATGGCGCGCATCGCGGAATTGGACGCGGGGCAGGGAGATTTGCGCACCGGCGAGTCGCTGATGCGCCGCGCCATCGCCTTATCCCCTAACGACGCTGTGCTGCGACAGCAGTTCGCCAACATGCTGGCGGCAGAGGGGAAGCAAGTACAAGCGCGCGAGCAATTGGCGAAGGCGCTGCAGACGAATCCGAACGATGAAGAGGTGCGGCGGCGGCTGGCCTACGAACGCGGCGTCGGGGTCACCCGGGATGTCGACGCAGCCTACCTGGTTGACGCGGGGGAACTGGCCCGCGTGGCACAGCGGGCGAAGTTGGACGAAAATTCGCATGCCACCGTGCTCGCCGAGGTCCGCGTCGAACGCGTGCTGGAAGACGGCCTGGCATCGGTACGCGTGCAGCAGATTTTTCAGATCAACACCCAGCAGGGCGCCCGCGACTATGCGAGGCGCGCGGTGCAGTACGCCGCGGGAACACAAGCATTGCGAGTTCTGGCCGCGCGGCTGTTCAAGAGAGATGGCCGCGTGATCGACGCCGAGGATTCGGGCGATACCGCGGAAGAGGGCACGGCCGGGATGTACTACGACGCGCGCTCGCGCATGCTGCGGTTTCCCGGCGTTGAGATCGGCGACGTCCTCGAGTTGGATTACCGGCTCACGCCGGAATCAAAGACGAACCCGTACGGGCGCTACCTGGGGAGCCTGGTGATGTTTCGCTCGTCGCTGCCGCAGCGGCTGCAGCGGTATGTCCTGGTGACACCGGCAGCGCAGAACTTCAATATCGTGGCGGCGAGGATGCCGGCCGCTGAAGTTCGCGAACAGGATGGCCACCGGCTTTACGAATGGGAAATCCGCGACGTGGCAGCTTTGCCGAACGAGCCCAAAGGACCACCGGCCAGCGAAACCGCTCCGTATGTTCACGTCTCCAGTTTTGCGACGTGGCAGGAGCTGGGAAGATGGTATGCACAACTGATTGCGCCGCAATTCGCGCTGGATCATGCGCTGCGCGAGGCACTCGACGAAGTGGTGTCGGACAAGGCGACTGACCAGGAGAAAATTCACGCCATCCACCAGTTCGTGCTGCGTAACACGCATTACGTCGCGCTCGAGTTTGGTGTTTATGGTTACAAGCCCTACCCGGTGAGCCAGGTATTCGAGCGGCGTTTTGGGGATTGCAAGGACAAGGCCAGCTTGATGGTGGCGCTGCTGAGCGCTGCCGGCATTGCAGCCGACATTGCGCTGGTACGCACGCGACGATTGGGGGATATCGGCGAGCAAGCGACTTCAATCTCCGTGTTCAACCACGCCGTGGTGTACGTCCCCAAGTACGACCTGTGGCTCGACGGCACCGCCGAATACGCGGGATCGCGCGAGTTGCCGCTGGAAGACCAGGGCGCGATGGCATTGACAGTTTCTCTGGACGGTAACGCGCAACTGCGGCGAATTCCTGTGGCGCTGCCGATGGAAAACTACACGCACCGCCAAGTACAGGCGAAGATCCTGCCCGATGGCAGGGTGGAATTCAGCGGTTCCGCGTACGTGCGGGGCGAAGACGCGCCCGGGCTGCGCCGGGAGTACGAGGTGACAGAACGGCAGCGCGATTCGGTGCGCAATCGGCTGGCCGAGGTGCTTCCCCGCGTGCGAGTGGATGCGGTGCAGGTGTACGGCGCCAATGACCTGGAGCACGACGTCACGGTGAAGTTCAGCGGGGAAGTGGAAATGTTTGCCGGGCGGCCATCGCTGACGCTGCAGACATCGTGGATGCAGCGCTCGTACGTGCAGAAGCTGGCATCGCTGCCGTGGCGCGCGCAGGACCTGCTGCTGCCGGCGCCTTGGACCACGGAAGAAGAACTGCATTTTGCGCTTCCCGCGGGTGCGCGACTGGATTCTGTGCCGCAGGACAAGACGCTGGAGACGCCGTTCGGCACCGCCATCCTGCGTTACCAGCGCCAGGAGAGCGAACTGATCGTGACCACCTCGGTGCAATTTCGGAAGCTGCGCATCACTCCTTCGGAATACGCAGCATTCCGCGATTTCTGCGCGAAGCTGGAGAGCGCCTTCCGCGCGGAAATTAAGGTGGGCCTGAAGGGATGAGGCGGGGTCTTGCACTGCCGACCCTGTTGGCCTCGGCCGTGGCCTTGGCGGCAGGCGATCTGCCGGCGCACCGGCCAAGCCCTCACGTCGAGGCTGGCGTAGTAAATCCGCTGCTCACGCAGGCGCGCAAGGCGCTGTTCGAAGATTCGCAGCTTGACCGCGCGCGACAACGGGCCCAGGAAGAACTGAGGCAAAACCCAGGCGATGTCGAAGGGCTGTTCGTCGAAATGGAGGCGGCGGCGCTGGAAGTTGACACCACCGCCGAACTGAATGCGGCGCTCAAGCTCTGCGAATCCCGCGCGACGATGCAGCGCGATCCACGCGTCAACATTGCGGCGGCGCGTGTTCTCGACCTGGCCGCGAACACCCAGGATTTTGTTGCCGCTACCCCGCGCATCCAGGCCATGCTGGCACCCGGTGTTCGGCGTGGCCAGGCGCATCCGCAGGCGAGCTACTTGCGCGCGGCACTGGTGGTAGCCGCGGCCGACGGCGCACCGGGGATCAACCTGGAGAAGATGGCACGCGAAGCGGGGCTGATGACCGAGTGGCGGGTCGCTGGTCCGTTCGGCAACTATCCTAACCTGGAATTCGACCAGCACTGGTCGCCGGAGCGCGATTCGCTGCGGCCGGCGGTTTCTGAAGGTCATGCCGTGGAGCGCCTACATTTCGACGACGGCATGTTCCGCCTGCCGTCTTATTTTTCACGCAGCGGCGTTTTCTATGCCGCCGCCGACGCAAACGTGACCGCTGCGCGCGAACTGGTGGTGCGGGTGGAGAGCGCGGGCACGCTGGAAGTTCTGATCGACGGAGCCGTCGTAGTGCGTAAGGACGACCGCTTCCGCGTATCGCCGGAAATCGCCTGGCGCACGGTTGAATTGCGGCCCGGAGCACATCGGGTGCTGGTGAAGTTTCTCGCCTCCGCGGCGCCGTTCCGAGTGGCATTGGTTCCGGCTATGGCTGACGCTCCGCCCAAGGCGCGCGCCACGGCCCCCGATTACGCGCCGGAGAGCACCTACATCGCGTTGGCGCAGAAGTACTGGGCCGGCGATTACGGCGGCGTGATCACCAGTCTGGGCGCGAAGCCACCCGGAACTGCCGCCGTGAATTTTCTGTTGTTCCAGGCATGGGCGCACCTCGCCGGAGACTCCCCGGAAATCGCGGCGATGCTCAATGCAACTTTGGAAGCTGCGCCGGAGGCGCTGGCGGCGGAATACGCAAAGGCGGCGCGAGCGTTCTCGGCCGACCGCACCGACGAGGCGCTTTCGCGGCTGCGGCGAGTGCTCAGCGCGCGCGAAAACTTCGCTCCGGCGCAACAATTGCTCACGGAAATTGCCATCAGCCTGAATTGGCCGGCGCTCAGCGAAAAGGCGCTGGAGATACAGTTGCGAGTGCATCCGTCATGTGACGTGCTGCTCCAGGGCTACAAGTTTTTTGCCGGACATGCGCGCTACGAGCGCGCCCAGGAGTTGCAACGCCGGCTTGCCGATTGTGCGCCCGATTCATTGGCTTACGAGCGCAGCCTCAGCGACTCGGGGGAGCATGCACAGGCCGCCGCTGCGATCGAGGCGGCGGTGAAGCGGCGTCCGCTGGATCGCAGCGCGCGCGAGTTGCTGGTGCACGAGCTTGCCATGGCGGATGAACCGGAGAAGGCTCGCGTAGCGGCGCAGGAACTTGCAACGCTGGCGCCCAATTCTGCTCGTTACCGCCGAATGGCGCAGATCGCGACTACAAATGTTGACGCGCTGCTCGATGAAAACGGTGCGCGCAGCAGGGAGCTTGCCGGCGAGCCGTTCTATGCCAAGTACCGGCGCGATGGCGTGCAAATGGTGCGCAAAACGAACGAACGCAAGTTTTCAGGCGGGCCGGCGCTCGTGCTGCTCAACGATCGAGTCGTGCGACTGTGGGAAGACGGTAGCGTGTCGCTCTACGTTCACAAACTCACGCGCATGCTAGGCCGCGACGGCATCGATCAGTACGGCGAAGCGGCGGTACCCGCCGGCGCCGAGATTCTGGAGTTGCGTACCGTCAAGGCCAACGGCAGCGTTGCAGAGCCAGAACTGACTCCGCAAAAGACGACCGTCTCGATGCCGGCGCTGGCGGTGGGCGATTCGATCGAGGAGGAGTACGTCGTGCACTATCGCGACGGCGGCGGGATCGAAGCGCATGGGGAGGCTTTTCGGCACACGTTCGGGTCATTCGCGGCGCCGATCCTTTATTCGCGCTTTGTAACCATCACGCCTCCGACCGATGCGGTGTTGCGCGCTGAAGCCTCACCGGGAATTCTGCCTCCGCGCATCGAGATTACCGGCAACACGCGGGTGCGCGTCTGGGAGAAGAACGACATTCCACAATCGGTGGAAGAAGCGGCGACTGCGCGCGGCGATGTGATAGCCAGCGCCGGTCTCCAACTCGCGGCGGGATGGGACGGCATTCGAGATAAGTTTCGCAATGGGTTAGTGGATGCGCTGCGGGTCGGGCCGCGGGTGGCTCAACGTGCGGTGCAGGTGCGTGCACAAGAGCCGCAGGCGAAAGCGCACGAAATTTTTCGCACCGTCACGAGCCTGATCCATGCCGGAGGAGGGTTCAATCCGGAGGACATGAAGCCGGCGGAAGAAACTCTGGCGAGCGGCTCGGGATGCCGAACCTTCGTCGTGCTGGCAATCGCTCGCGCCGCCGGGCTCGAAGCCGACCTGGTCTTGGCGCGCAACGCGGGCCAGGTGGTTCGTGACCGCAGCGTTTTCCCGGAGTTTTATAACCGGCCGCTGCTGAGGTTCCATTTCGCGGACGGCCGTGAGATTTTCGCCGATGCCGAAACCGACGGCCTGGCCTTCGGCGCCATCCCGCCGTCCATCGAGCGTCACGATGCGCTGTTAGTTCCGGTCCTACGTGAGCCGATCCCGGTGCAGGTTGCCGCGATCGCGCCCGCGATGGTGCCGCTGCCGGCCAACGCCGAGGAGCAAAGCGTAGCCGACGCTGACGTCACCCTCGAAAGTGACGGCAGTCTCAGAGCCGATGTAACCATCCGCATGGGCCCGTGGCGGGCTGCGCAGATGCGGTCAATCCTGGCCGGCATTGCACCGCAACAGCGAGCGCGCTTCTACCAGCAACTCGCGACCCGCATTTTCCCTGGGGTCGACGAAGTGACGGCCTCCGCGCGCAACGAACACGACCCCGACCGCAAGCTGGAACTCGCGCTTCGCTGCCGCGCCCCGCGCTACGTCAACCCGGGGCAAAGCACAATGGAAATCGACCAACTGGTTCCCGCACTGGGGCTGAAAAAGATGTACGGTGGCGCGCCACGAAAATATCCGCTGTACATCGACACGCCCCTGGTGGAGAGCGCCAACTTCCGCGTGCACCTGCCGACCGGGATGACGGTCGTCCGCGACACGCCCGAGTTGAACGTGAGCGGGGCCTTCGGACGCTATTCGCTGGTGGTGCGCCAGCCTTCGCCCGAGGTGCTCTACATTCAGCGGTCGTTCTCCATCCCCGTGCAGGTAGTGGGACCGGAGCGCTACGCGGAATTCAGCAGCTTCGCCTCGAAAATCGAGGAGGTAGAGCGGCAAAGGATCACGCTGCAAAAGAATTAGGTGGCGACTCCGCGTTCGGAGTGAGACGTGCCCGACCTCAGCTCACAACCACGGCGACTTATCGAGCGTACTCGGCGCTGATGTCGCGGAAGGCTTCGATGGCGCCGCGTCGGCCGGCCTCGTCAGCAAACCGTTCGGCAATGCGTGACAGCGTGGAAAAGATCTGCGTGCCGCGATAAATGTAGTCGGGCGCGTTCTCCCACACCGATTCGAACTTCTCGGGGTACTCGGCAGCGAGCACCGCCAGCCCGACGCTCGCCAGCGCGACTCCCGCCGGTCGATGGCCTTTGATGAACATCAAAGCGCCTGCGCTGAGCGATCCAATGACAAGAGCTTTTCTCCAGTTGGGCATGCGATCCTCCGTCGGCGAGTTCCTGGGACGTTTATTTAGAGCGACACCGAACCCGGTTCGTTGTATTTGTTCCCGAAGTTATCGGTTCCGATTCCCACCACCCTAAACCGAGAAGCCGATTTGAGACAATACCCAGCGTGTCGGCCCTCAGTTTTTTTGTCGGCAAAGGCGGAGTCGGAAAGACGACGGTAGCGTCGGCGTACGCGGTGTACCGCGCGAATTCCAAGCCGCGAAGGCCGGTGCTGCTGCTCTCCACCGATCCGGCGCATTCCTTGGCCGACGTTTTCCAGGTCCGGCTCGGGTCGAAGCTGCGACTGCTACCGCTTGGCGGTTCGGCGAAGCTCACGGTATGGCAGGTGAATGCCGAGCTGCAGTTTCGCAAGTTCCTCGATAGATATCGGGTAGCGATCGTGTCATTGCTGGAAAGCGGCACGCTGTTCTCGCGCGAAGAGATCGAACCGCTGCTGGATACCACGTTGCCGGGAATGGCGGAAATGGCGGCGCTGCTGGCCATTCACGAAACTCTGGAGCGCGGCCGCTATGCCGAAATCGTGGTCGACACCGCGCCCATTGGCCACACGCTGCGGCTCTTCGAAATGCCGGAATATTTCGCGCGCTTTCTCGATCTTTTGGACTTGGCCGGCAGTCGCGACCAGGTACTGGCGGAGCACTTTGGCGGCTCGGTTGCGGCAAGCAATCCGTTCATCGCCGAATGGCGCGCCATGGTGGGGGCGGTGCAGGCGGCATTGCACCAGCGCGAATCACGCATTGTCATGGTCACCACGCCGGAGGAATTCGCTCTGCAGGAATCGGTGCGCACCGCAAAAGCGATGCTCAGCGCGCCCGACCCGCTACATGTGACCGACGTCATCCTCAATCGGGCAGTCCGAAGCGACGGCCATTGCCTGATATGTAAACAAAGTAAAGCCCGCACCAAAGCCGCCGCGCAATTCGTGCAACGCAATTTTCGCGGCATTCCAATGCATGTCGCGGAAGATCTCGGTGGCCCCGCACTGGGTGCCCGCACCCTGCTGGAATTTGGCCGGCACGTGTTTGCCGGCAAGAAGCTGCGTCCGATCGCAAGAACGCCGGCGAAAAAAGATGACGTGAAGCTGCAGCCGACCCAATGGCCTGCGCTCAAGACGCCAATCACATGGACGACGGGCAAAGGCGGCGTAGGCAAAACGACCCTATCCGCTGCGCTCGCGGTCAACCAGCGCAAGCACGCGCCGGCGCGGCCGGTGGTCATTTGCTCGACGGACCCGGCACCCTCGCTCGACGACGTTTTTCAGAAAAGAATCGGCAATCGGCCGGTCAGCGTAGCCGGCGATGCCAAGCTGCGCGCCGCAGAGTTGGACGCCGCCGCCGAGTTCCGCGCCTGGGCTGGTGAAATGAAAGCGAAGATCAACGATGCCTTCAGCTCGGACGTCCGCGGGCTCCATGTCGATCTCTCCTTCGAGCGTCGCGTTCTGACCGCGCTCCTGGACATGGTGCCGCCCGGCGTGGACGAGATTGCCGCGATATTTCGGATTCTTGACCTGGCCGGCGAGAAACAAACGCTGCTCGTGGACATGGCGCCGACCGGTCACGCGCTGGAGTTGCTGCGAATGCCCGGCCGAATCCTGCTGTGGTCGCGGCTTTTATTGAAAAGCCTGGCACCGCACCGTAGAATGTCTCTCGCCCGCGACGTGGCGGTCCAGATCGCGACGCTTTCGCATCGCGTCCGAGAGCTGGCAAACATGCTCAAGGACGGCCGAAGCTCTCGAGTGGTCCCGGTGATGCTTGCCGAACCGCTGCCCGACCGCGAAACCACGCGCCTGCTGGGCGCCTTGGATGACCTGGGGATTTCCACTAGCGAGTTGTTCGTCAACCGCGTGCTGTTCGCAGAGGATGTGAACCACTGTCACCGGTGCCAGGCGGCGCGGGAATGGCAGATGGAGACCTTGTCCAAGCTTCGTCGCCGTCATCGCGGCAAGAATATTTACGTAGTACGAAACCGGGCACGGGAAATAGCCGGCACGGCGGCGCTGAAGTCGTTGATTGGCGAACTATGGCAGATCGTCTGAACCGGCCAAACACGGTGTTATATCTGTACGGCATCACCCGCCAAGCCGAGCGCCTGGCCGCATCTCTGCGCGGAGTGGACGGAGTTTCGACGGTGGAGCCGCTCGAAGCGTCCGGCTTTACCTGCTGGATCAGCCGGGTGGACGCCGGCGAGTTCAGCGACCAGCTTGCCCGCAACATGGAAAACCTGGAGTGGCTTGCCGACGCCAGCGTACGTCACCAGCGCGTGGTGGGCGCCATCCACGAACGCCAGCCGATCCTGCCGACGCGATTCGGCACCATCTTCTTGAACGAAGAATCGCTGTCCGAAGATATTGCTGGCCGAAAAGCCGCTCTGCTAGCTGGTTTCCAGCGAATCGCCGACGCCGACGAGTGGGGCATTCGGGTGTTCGCCCAGCCGCGTCCGGCGCCGGCGGCTTCCCCTGCGCGTACCGGCAAGGAGTATCTGCAGCGAAAGGCGACGCAGTTGCAAGCGAAGCCTCCGCGCGCGTTGGAACCCGAGATCCAGCAATTTGCCGCAGAGATCGTGAAACTGGCGGCGGATTCGGCCGAAGGGGGCAAGGTTGGATCGGGACAGCCGAATCTTCGGTGGCAAACTTCGATCCTGCTGCCGCGTTCCCGGCGCTCAAAATTCGACAGCCTCTTGAATCGTTTTGCGCACAATTTCGCCGATCGCTTCCGCGTCGAGGGTACCGGGCCCTGGCCACCGTATTCGTTCGTCGTCGTCAAGTCGCAAAGCCGTCAGCAAGTGAAGAAGGGGAAGGTGAGCGGCAGTCGCGCCCCTGGAATGGCGCGCTGATGGCCAGCCCCGGCGAAGTCGTCATGATCGGCAGCGATGCGCAGGATGATGTCTCGCTGCTGGATGTCCTGGACCACGTGCTCAACGCCGGTGTCGTCATCCACGGCACCGTCGTCATTTCGTTGGCCGGCGTGGATCTGATTTACGTGGGCGTGAATGTCGTGCTGACCTCGGTCGAAACCGCATTGCGACAGTTGAAGAAGAACGGCTAGAGCCGGTGCCCGCGGGAACTGCGATTGCAGGGCGTCGATTTTGCGTTTCATTCCGGCTGCGTCTGAAATCCTCAATTTCTTGGAGCTGACCCCTGCCGTATCTGCTCTACTGCGTCACCGATGACACCGCGGAACTCGACCCGGCGGTCAGGGGTGTGCAGGGTGAGGCGGTGGAAAGCATGGTTCACGCCAAGCTGCGCTGCTTCTACTCCGCCCTGGACGCTGTCGGCGCGGGCCTGGAGACCCAGAAGCGCGAAGCCCTGGAATTTCACCAGGTAACGCGCTCGTTACTCGCCCAAGGCACGATCATTCCTTTCCGTTTTCCCACAGTGCTGCCCGGATTGACGGAGATTGGGGCACACCTGGAGGCACGCGGGCAGGCTTACAATGCCGCGCTGCATCAATTGCGGAACATGGTCCAGATGGAAATCCGGATCGAATTGGTGGATCGAGAAACGCCAGTCGCAAGCAGCGGTACCCAGTATCTGAAAAATCTTGCGCACAATTCCCGCTGTATGGAAAATGCGGTCGCTACTTGCCGCGCCACGATTAACGAACTAGTGATAGACTTCCAACAACGGGAATTTTCGTACGGGGTACGCTGCTTCGTTCTTATCAAACGGGAAGCAGTGCAGCAGTTCCGAGATCAGATCAAGCAAATACGACTGGAGCGGTCGACAAAGGCCGCGGTAAGCGGGCCTTGGCCGCCCACCGAGTTTTTTCCGGATTTTGCATGAGCGAGACGTTACAGGTTTCTCCGGAGCAAATTGCGGCGGCCGTGGACGGGGTCCGCCGACAACTGGATTCCCATGCCGCCGATGCCGCCCAGCGCATCGACTGTTCTGCCGAGAGCATCGAGCAGGGCCTTGCCAAGCTGGTTCTGAGCTTGATCGAGTTGCTCCGGCGGTTACTGGAACGACAGGCCATCCGGCGGATGGAAGGCGGGTCGCTTAGCGATCAGCAAGTGGAAGAGATGGGACAGGCGCTGATGAAGCTGGAAGAGAAAGTGCACGAAATGGCCGGGCAGTTCGGCCTGAAACCAGAGGACTTGAACCTGGCGTTGGGCCCTCTGGGCAACTTGTTGGAATAGCAAAATTTGGTTGAAAGTGGCTTCCGTTAGGGGTTTGTGGGCCCTATGTAAAAAGGCAACCCCCGCGGGCAGTTTTGAATCAGAGAGCAGCAGTGCTGCTGGTTCTGGGCGGTGGCGATTCGGGGGAGCTACCCACTTTACTCACTCATCGGTGGTTGAATTGTCGCGCCGGACAGTGGGCGAGTGAAATCGTGGTGCCGGCAAGCGTTAGTTCTGGTTCGGAGTTGGGAGCGCTGAGTTCCCAAGGGAAAAAGCGGCGCAGACAGCGATGGAACGAATACCGACTGTTTCAGGCACCACCAATCTGATCGACATCCTGGACCGCGTGCTCGATAAAGGGCTCGTGATCGCCGGCGATGTCCGGGTTTCCCTTGCCAACGTGGAATTGCTCACCATCCGCATTCGCCTGCTGGTATGTTCGGTGGACAAGGCGGAGCAGATCGGCTTGAACTGGTGGAAGTACGATCCCAACCTGACGCAGCAGGCAGTACCGGCGCCGCGGACGCGCCGGCCCTTGCCGCCGCAAGCAGAAATTCTGGCGCCCCCGGCCCCGGCCAAGCGGGCGCGCAGCGGTCGACGCAAGAAGTAGTAAGCAGGAGGACTCTACATGGCTGTTGAACGTGTATCGGGTGGGTCGAGCCTAATCGATGTTCTTGATCGCGTATTGGACAAGGGCATTGTCATTGACGCATGGGTGCGCATCTCGCTGGTCGGCATCGACCTGATCACGGTCGAGGCGCGCGTAGTCGTGGCGTCGATCGATACCTATTTAAAGTACGCCGACGCGGTAGGCTTGACCGGCTTGGTTTCGCGTCCGCAACTGGCGGAGGAGACCGCGCCCGCCGTGGTGGAAACTACGCGCCGCGTCAGCCGCGTACCGGCCCGTGCCGGAGCGGCTCGCCGGTAGCTAACCTGACGTCGGGGACCCATGGGGATGGCCACGCCGGAAATGCGCATTGTCACCGCGCCCGCGGAGCAGGAGCCGTCGACGCGTGCGCCTCGGATGGTCCGGAGCCGCGCCGCACAGCGGCTGCTCGCCGCGGAACGGGCTGACGAAATCTTTCCCGTCCTCCTGGAAGAAATCGTTACCCTCGGATTTCCGCGTGCGGCCAGCCTGACGGTGGATTTCGAAAGTGGTGAGGTCCGCGCTGGCGCCGCTCTGAACTGCTCTTCCGCTTTTCTCCAAGGGCTGGAGACGTCGCTTTGGGCCAGTGAAAACCCGCTGGTTTCCGTGTTGCACAGCATGAAGCCGGCGGTGCTGACCAACGTCAACGGCGGCTCCGCCCTGTACTGCCATCCGCTGATCTATCGCAACCAGAACCTGTGCTGGGAGGCAGAGCGAGAGCGCCGCCACGATTGCCTGGCGGTGGCAAATTTCCGCCACCCGCGCAAGCTTCAGTTGCAGGAGCAGGTGTGCTCCGCGTGCGACATGCGGGCCTACGCCGCGATGGTGATTGTCGGGCTGAAGTCGAAAACGCCAGAGCGCCAGCTCAAGGACGCCGAGGCGCTGATTGAACTGGGCAACCGCTACCTGGCCCGCCTGTTCAAGGTCGAGCACTACTACAACCGGATGCGCGACATGGATACCACCATCTCGCAGATGCAGACGGTAATGGAGAGCATGGCCGACCCGGTGATCTTGACCGACACGCACCACCGCGTCGTCACGCAGAACAAGGCGGCGGAGCGCTTCTTCCGGATCCCGGAAGAGGTGAGCGAAGGCGGCATGCGGGCCGTGGAATTAAACAACATGCTGTTTTCGGCGGCGCTGTCTTCGATGGCGGTGAGCGGCACCGATACTTCCCGCGACCTGACGCTGGTGGACGTGAGCGAGGGCGAAGAAGTGCTGTTCGAGGCGGTATGCGCGCCAACGTACAGCCGCGAAGGCATTCGCACCGGCATGGTCACGGTGATGCGCGACGTCACGGACTTGCGTCGCGCCGACCAGGAAGTGCGCGCCAATCTCGACAAGCTGATGCAGGCCGAAGAAGTCGTGCGCCAGGACCGCGACCGGCTGAACTTGGTCATCGAAAACGTTGGCGACCCGATCGTCGTGGCCGATAGCGCCGCCAAGATCGTGCTCTACGATCCCCTCGCCAAGGAGCTGTTCGGAGTGGGCGAAGCTCCGCGCGAGCCGATCCAGTTCAAGAATTACGCCAAGCTCGATGCCTATCTCACGCGCTTCACCTTCTCCTTCGACGACAAGGGAACAGAGCCACTGCGTCTCTACAACCCGAGTACGAAGACGGAAGTCGATTTCGAGGCGCGCTCAGGGAAGATCTACGATGCGCGCGGCCAAGTTTCCTACACCGTCACCGTGCTGCGCGACTTCTCCACCTGGAAAAAGCTGGAACAGCTGAAGGTGGAGCGCCGCATGCTCGAAATCGAGAAGTTTGCGGCTACCGGCCGGCTGGCCGGCACCATCGCCCATGAAATCAATAACCCCATGGAAGCGATCAAGAATTCCATTTACCTGCTCGACGGGCAAGTCAAACCCAAGGCGCAGCCGATCTACACCGTGCTGAAGAGCGAAACCGAGCGGGTGGCGCGCATCGTCCGGCAAATGCTCGGCCTGTATCGCAACACCGACCAGGTCGGCACGATGGACGTCAACAACGTGATCGAGGACACCATTGCCTTGTTCGCGCGCCAGTTGGAGCGCAGCGGCATCCGTGCGCGCGTGGATCTGGGCAAGCTGCCGCCGATCGTGGGCTCCGCCGACCAGTTCCGCCAGGTGCTCTCGAACCTGGTGGTCAATGCCAAGGACAGCATGCCGAAGGGCGGCCACCTGGTAATCCGCACCCGTCATGTTTCCGTGCCCGACGGCGTTCACGGCTGGGTGCGCATTCTTGTGGCCGACACCGGTAGCGGCATCTCGCGCGATCTGTTGCAGACCATGTTCGAACCTTTCGTCAGCACCAAGGGCGAAAAGGGCACCGGGCTCGGGTTGTGGATTGTCAAAGGCATCATCGAGAATCATGGCGGCAAACTCCGCGTTCGCAGTCGCGAAGGCAAGGGAACCGCGTTCAAGCTTGAACTGCCGGTCGTACGCTGATCTGGACCCGGTTGTTCACCGGCCACAGTGGGTGTTCCAAGGTATGAAGAAGCGGAAACATTCCGTGCTGGTGGTGGACGACGAAGCCTCGGTGCTATTCACCTATCGTGTTTTGCTCGAGCAGCACGGATACGCGGCGACCGCCGTGCTTTCGTCGAAGGAGGCGATTGCCGCGATCGAAAAGACGGCATTCGATCTCCTGCTCTGCGACTTGTCGCTGGAAGAAGGGCATACAGGGTTCGAGGTGCTGGAATTTGCTCGCCAGACCAACCCCGAGATTCCCTGCGTGCTGCTGACCGGCTACGCCAGTTCAGAAGCCGCGCAGAAGGCAGAGCAGCTTGGCATCGATGTTCTGTACAAGCCGATTGAGATTCAGCAGTTCCTGGAAACGATTTCAACGGTCTTGAAGGAGAACTATGAACAGACAGAAGACGGGAAGCGTGCGCACCGCTCCCAAGCCTCGTAAGGCGGAGAAAGTCACGACCGAGGATGTGCACGTCAAGATATCGGAGATGCCTCTGCCTCGCATGGTAGAACGCGGTGGTCCGGAAGTGGCGGCAGCTGCGCCCGCGCCGGGTCTCGGCGGGCGCTACGTTTACGGAATTATCGAAGCGCGCGACGCGGTCAACTTCGGCAAAATGGGCATTGGCGGCACCGGCGAGATGGTGTACACGATCCACTACAACGACATCGCTGCCGTCGTCAGCAAGACCGACGTTTACATTTTCGATCCGACCCGGGAAAACGCTCTCGCCCACGAGCATGTGATCGAGACGGTGATGAAGGCGTTCACCATTATCCCCATGAGTTTCGGCACCGTGTTCCGCACCGACGACGATATTCGCGAGGTCCTGCGCAGCATTTACGTTTCCCTGAAAGATGTGCTCAAGCAGATGGCCGGCAAGGTGGAATTCGGATTGAAGGTCAACTGGGACCGCGACCAGGTGATCGAGGAACTGAAGCGCGAGGACGAGGAAATTCACCGCTTCAATCATGAGATCACGCGCAAACACCTGCAATCCACCTACCTCGCCCGCATGCAACTGGGGCGCATGATTGACAAGGCGATGGTGGAGCGCTCGGCGCAGTACGTCCGCGAGATTTACGACACCCTGCGCAGCGTGTGCGTCGCTTCGCGCGACAACAAGCCGATTGGCGACAAGATGATCATGAACGCCGCCTTCCTGATCGACCGCGAGAAAGAAACCGACTTCGACGAGGCGGTGAACAAAATTGCACGCAAGTTCGGCGACCGTTTGAACTTCAAGTACACTGGCCCTTGGCCGCCGTACAACTTCGTCAACATCCGCTTGAAACTGGAGAGAGGAACGGGATCGTGAGGATTGCAGGATTGCCGAACTGCCGCAATGCAGAATTCAATTTTGGCAATTCTCAAATTCGGCAATTCGGCAACCTAACGTAATGCCGCTGGATCAAACATGCTCTTCATTGACGATCTTCTGCTCGCGCCGATCACCGGGTTCAAGTTCATCCTGCGCACCGTGCAGCGCATTGCCGAGGAGCAATACACCGATGACGCGCCGGTGAAGGAGCGCCTGCTTGAACTCCAGGTGCTGCTCGATTCCGGCGAGATCGCGGAGGATGAATACGTCGAGCGCGAGGGCGAGATCTTGCGCGAGTTGCGGGCCATCGAAAACCGCAAGCGCGAACTCGCGGGCGTTGCTCCGGAAGAGGGGCGCGGTCCGCTGAGCGGCAAGGTCGCCGAAGGCTCGGGGGCCTCGGTCAACCTTACGTATGGCCAGCAGCAGAAATAGAATGGCTTACAGTCATTCCTGGGAATCTCTGACACGATGAACGAGACGCCGCAGCAATATACGGCCCGTATTGTCGGCAATGTCGAGGGCAAAGACCCTCTCACCGTGCAGGCAACAACGCCTCGCAAGCTGGCGCGCCTGATCAAGGGAATTTCCGTGCCGCGATTGCGGAAGCGTCCTGCTCCGGGCAAGTGGTCGGTTGCAGAGATCGTCGCCCACTTGGCCGACGCGGAAATCGTCGGCGGGTTTCGCATCCGCATGATCCTGGGCGCCCCGGGCACCCCGATCGTCGCGTTCGACCAGGACTCCTGGGTCACCAGCGGCCACTATGACAAGCGCAATCCGCGCCAGTGCGTGGAGCAGTTCCGCATTCTCCGTGAAACCAACCTTGCGCTGCTGAAGACGCTCACTCCCGACCAGTGGCAACAGTACGGAATCCACTCGGAGCGCGGCAAAGAGACGGTGGAACACATCGTTCGCATGTTTGCCGGGCACGACCTGAATCACCTGCAACAGATCGAGCGTATCCTGGCTAACTCGAAATAGGCCGCCGGCGGGCTCTTTGGGCCTTGCCTTTGCTTCTGTGGAACGGTGATAATTGCCCAACAACTTCCGGGGTGATCGCTTTGAAAAATATCCGCCTGCGCTTTTGCGCGGTGCTCGTTTGCCTGTGCGCCCTGCCGTCACTGGCGCAGTCCGATGGTCCGCTACCCATTGTCGCCAACCAGAACCGCACGTCCGCCGGCACAATGGAAGCGGGCATCCTCACCGTTCATCTTCAGATTGTCAGCGGCGCTTGGCACCCCGAAGCTGACGATGGCCCAAAGCTGTACGTGCAGGCTTTCGGCGAGGCGGGCAAGCCGGCGCAGATTCCGGGGCCCCTGCTGCGCGTCGCGCAAGGCACCACGGTCCACGTGATTCTCACCAACAAGCTGAAGGTCGCGGCAGCAGTGCACGGTTTCCATACTCACCCGGGCGACACAAAAGATGTAATCGAGGTTCCCGCCGGCGAAACTCGCGAGCGTACTTTTCCCGCCGGCGTTCCCGGAACGTATTTTTACTGGGCGCGCACCACGGTTCCTGTGGCTTACGGGATACTTCCGCCGCTGCCGCGGCCGATTTTTGAAGACGCCCAACTGAACGGCGCCTTCATCGTGGATCCGCTTGGCGCCGTCGTCTCTGACCGCGTGTTCGTCCTCAACGCAATGTTTGTCAAGCCCGATGTGACGCACGATGATTTCGAAGTCGTCAGCATCAATGGCAAGTCATTTCCCTTTACTGAACCGCTGGATTACACGGTAGGCGACACCATCCGCTGGCGCGTCATCAATCCGGCCTTCGGCGAGCATCCCATGCACCTGCACGGCGCTTTCTACAAGCTGCTAAGCCTGGGAAATGAGGAGTCGGACACGCAGTTCGAGGGCGACGACCGTCAATCCGTGGTTACCCAGGACCTCAAGGGAGGCGGCACAATGATGCTGGAATGGTCGCCTGAGAATGCCGGCCGCTGGCTGTTTCATTGTCACTTCCAATTCCACATGTCGACTGACGAGCGCCTGCCCGTATTCGCGCGCGCCATACCCAGCCAGTACGACCCGCAGCCGCCAGCCCCTGGCGCTCACCCGAACCATGCCGGCGCCATGGAAGGCATGCACGACATGGCTGGACTGGTTCTGGCAATCAACATCAAGTCGCGGCCGGGTGCAACACCGGCGGTCTCGAACCGGCCCGCTCGGAAACTCGACCTTATCGTCGAACCTAACGCTGAGGCCGCAGCCGCCGAAAACAGATTCAGTTGTTCCGTGCGCGAGAAAAACAAGTTGACGGTTTCCGCGGATGGGGCTGTTGGGCCACCGATCGTGGTCACGCGTGGCGAATTGACCGAGATTACCGTTCTCAACCGTCTCAAGTCAGCCACCGCTATTCATTGGCACGGGCTCGAACTGGAGAGCTATTACGACGGCGTGATAGGCGGCGGCATCGGCGACCAGGTTACGCCCGCCATTCCGCCGGGCGGCAGCTTTGTCGCTCGCTTCACTCCCACACGGGCCGGAACCTTCATTTATCACACCCACGCGGCCGACCCGGGCCAGCTTACCGGCGGCATCTATGGAGCGCTTATCGTGCTGGAGCCAGGGCAGACCTTTGATGCCGAGCATGACAAGCTGCTGGTCATCGGTTCGCGCGATCCGTTCTTCGATGCCAAGCGCATTACCATCAACGGCATGGAAAAGCCGCAGCCGCTGGCGCTCACCCGCGGCGTGTCCTACCGGCTGCGCTTGATCAACATGGCGCCGAATCTTCCGGCGAACTTCCGCCTCGGCGCCAAGGACAAGCCCGCGACTTGGACTCCTCTCGCCAAGGACGGCGCCATTGTTCCCGCTCGTTTGGCCAAGAGCGGCGACGCGACACTGCACATTGCCTCGGGCGAGACTTACGATTTCACTTTCCGAAGCGATGCGTCGGGCGAAATCCCACTAGAAGTCGAAAATGCCGTTACCAAGGCGAAGCTGATGACCGCCATCGTTGTGCGGTGACGTCCGCGGCGTAAACTACTTATGTAGTTAAATGTCCTCAAGGCGCGCCACCCGCCTCGCCATCCGCGGCGTCTTATTGCCCAAGCCGGAAAATAGTTTTTACTACTACTGTAGTAATTGGCAAAAGCGGGCAGGATGCAGCTAATCTCCCGCGCCCTCTTTCTTCGCTTTTACCTCGAGGCTCAATTCGCGTAATTGCTGGCTGCTCACTGGAGTGGGCGCATCCATCATGAGGTCCACAGCTTTGGCCGTCTTGGGGAAGGGGATGACTTCGCGCAGAGAATCCACGCCCGCCAGGAGCATGACAATGCGGTCGAGACCGAGCGCGATCCCGCCGTGCGGGGGTGTGCCGTAGGTGAGCGCTTCCAGGAAAAATCCAAAGCGCGCCTGCGCCTCGTCGGGTGTCATGCCCAGGGCCTTGAAGATTGTCTGTTGGATATCCTGGCGGTGAATACGAATCGAGCCGCTGCCCAGCTCCGTGCCGTTCAGCACCACGTCGTAGGCCAGCGCGCGCACCGAGGCCGGATCGCTCTCCAGTTTGTCCATGTCCTGCTCGTGCGGCGAAGTGAACGGATGATGGGCCGCGGCCCAGCGCTGGCCTTCTTCGTCCCACTCGAACATCGGGAAGTCGGTTACCCAGAGAAATTGGTACGACGCCGCATCGTTGCGCGCACCTGCAAAAGCATGGTGCCTATCGGCGTATTTCTGCCCCAGCGCCACGCGCAGCGCGCCCGCAGCGGTATATACCGGCATGTCGTGCTGCTTGACCTCCGGCTTGACGCCGCCTTCCGACTTGCGTTCCCCAGGACGTTCCGGCCCCGCCACCAGCACGATCAAATCGTCGGGCGCGGCCTCGGCCAGGTGGCGGACCTCGGCCATCGCTTGCGGCCACGACTTTTCCAGGCGATGGAAGTCTTCGAAGAGCCGCGCGCCCGGACGGGCGCCGAACAGCGGCTTGATGTCGTCGCGCTCCTTGCGCGAAAGCTCCCCGACCTTGGGAATGCGGATGGCCACGACCGGCGCGTCAGGCGAGACTTTCAACTGCGACGCCATTTCCGCCGGCAGCGCCGCGCGGACGTCGGTCATGGCGGGCAGGCGCAGGTCGGGCTTGTCGCTGCCGTAAAAGCGGATGGCCTGGTCATACGTCATCTGCGGAAACGGAGTCGGGATGTTGACGCCCGCCGCCGCAAATCCCGCCTTCAGGAAGCCCTCGGTGACCTCGAAAACGCGCTCCTGCTGGGGAAAGCTCATTTCCAAATCAATCTGTGTGAACTCGAGTTGCCGATCGGCGCGCAAGTCCTCGTCGCGGAAGCAGCGGACAATTTGAAAATACTTGTCGAAGCCGGAGATCATCAGGATCTGCTTGAACAGTTGCGGCGATTGCGGCAGGGCGTAGAATTCGCCCGGATGGACGCGGCTGGGGACCAGGAAATCGCGCGCGCCCTCGGGCGTGGAGCGGGTGAGAAACGGGGTCTCGATCTCGAAGAAACCCCGTGCCGCCAGGTATTCGCGGATCGCCATGGCGACTTTGTGCCGCAGTTCGATGTTGGCCTGCATGGCGGTGCGCCGCAGGTCGATATAGCGGTACTTCAGGCGCACTTCCTCGTTGGGCAGGGTCGTCTCCCCCGGCAAGAACGGGGGGGTCTTCGACTCGTTCAGCAGAAGCAGGTCTTCGGCGACGACCTCGATTTCGCCGGTTGGGATGTTGCGGTTCACCGTGTCGGCGTCGCGCTGCTTGACCTCGCCGACAACCCCGATCACGTACTCGGAGCGCAGAGCGGCGGCCTTGTCGTGCAAGCGGGGGCTGCGCTCGCGGTCGAAAACGACCTGCGTAATGCCGGTGCGGTCGCGAATGTCGATAAAAATCAGGTTGCCGAAGTCGCGCCGGCGGTTCACCCACCCCATCAGCACAACGCGCGTTCCGGCCTCGCTGGCGCGCAGAGCGCCGCAGGTGTGGGTGCGTCGAAGGTCTCCCAGGAAATCGAGCATGATGATTGCGCGCCAGCGAACCGGTTCACAATTCGCCAGCGAATGAACAATTCTACACGCGAGCATGTTGAGGAAGTCAGTCCGCAGGGCTGCGATGTGTCCACATCGTTCGGCTCGTTCCGAAGTGGGCGGAAAAATTATCGGTTTTGAATTCTCGCGGCCAGTTGCGCCCGCGGAACCGTCACCTGCTCTCCGGTGGACAGATTCTTCAGGGCGAAGGCATCGGCCTTGACCTCATTTTCGCCGACGATCAAGACGTATCGCGCGCCGATCTTGCTCGCCGTCTCCAGCGACTTCTTCAGCCGGAAAGTTTCGTCGCCAACCTCGATGACGAGGTCATGACGTCGCAATTGGCGCGCCAGCCTGGCCGCTTCGGCATTCATCCCGGATCCCAGCGGCGCGATGTACGCATCCGGCTTCTTGGCCAGCGCCTCCGCCGTTTCTTTCAGCGACAAGATCAGGCGATCCTCGCCGATTGCAAACCCGATCCCCGGCGCCCGCGGTCCTCCCAGCGTCTCGGATAGGCCGTCATATCTTCCCCCGCCGAGGATCGCATTTTGCGCGCCCAGCGATCCGTGGGTGAATTCAAAGGCGGTCTTTTCGTAATAGTCGAGGCCCCTGACGAGGCGTTCGTTGAGGGTGAAAGGGATATCCAGAGCTGTAAGGATGCGTTGGACTTCCGCAAAATGGGTGCGGCAGGATTCGTCAAGAAACTGGCCGATGGTGGGAAGCGTGGCAATGACAGGCTGGTCTTCCAGGACTTTGCAATCAAAGACGCGCAACGGGTTGGTGACGGCCCGACGCTGGCAGTCGGCGCACATGTTGGCGACCACGGGCGCGAGGGCGGCGCGCAGGGCTTCATGGTAACGCGGACGGTCGTGCACGCAGCCGACGGAGTTGAGCTGCAGCGTCCAACCCTGGATACCGAGACGATCGAGCAGGGTGGCGAGCATTTCCAGGATTTCGGCATCGCGAGCGGGCGATTCGGTGCCGGCGGCGGGCGGCCCGATGGCCTCGGCGCCGATCTGGTAGAACTGGCGGTAGCGGCCCTTCTGCGGGCGCTCGCGGCGGAATTGCGGGCCGATGTAGAAGAGCTTCTGCACGCCGGGCCGCTCCCAAAGCTTGTGCTCGATGAAGGCACGCACGACGCCGGCAGTGTTTTCGGGGCGCAGAGCGAGCCAATGGCCTTTGTCGCTCTCGGCGCGTCCTCGGTCCTGCCAGGCAAACATTTCCTTGCTGACAATGTCGGTTTCTTCGCCGACAGAGCGCTGGAATAAGGAGAGATCTTCGAGGATGGGCGTGCGAATTTCCTGGAAGTTGTAATCGCGGAAGACGTCACGCGCGGCGGCCTCGACAAAGTTCCACAGCGCCGTTTCCGGCGGAAGCAGGTCGCGGGTTCCTCGGACGGACTTGATCATTCTCGGTTCAGTTTCGAGTGAACTCGGGCTGACGGCGTCGCGCAAATCGTGTCGGCCACGGCTGCGACTCAGGCCCGGTCCTATAGCAAAGTACAGCTTGAGCTTCGTAGGAGTTTCGATGCGGAGAAGTTATCAACAAAGTCACCCGCCTCGTTCCCGCAGATATGACTCCTTGTATTCCAGGTAGCGTTTGGCGTAGGCCATGATGTTTTCCTGGTCCTCCGGGCCCAGTTTCTTGCGGAAGCGGCCGGGGACGCCCATCCACAGCGTGCCAGGCTCGACATGAGTGCCCTCGGGGATCACCGTACCGGCGGCAATGATCGAGCCCTTTCCGATGCGCGCGCCGTTCAGGATGATAGAGCCCATGCCGATCAGGCACTTGTCCTCGATCACGCAGCCGTGCAGCGTGACCGAGTGGCCGACGGTGACCCATTCGCCCAGTTCGACCGGCCACTGTTCCTTCATTCCGTGCAGGACGCTGTTGTCCTGGATGTTGGAGTGGGCGCCGATTTTGATGTAGTGCACGTCTCCGCGCAGCACGGCATTCATCCAGATCGAGGCGTGCTCGCCCAAGGTGACATCGCCAATGACTTGCGCGGAGTCGTCCACGAACGCCGTGGCCGGTACCCGCGGGTGGATGCCTTTGTAGCTTCGGATCATGGCGCAAAAGAAAAGAACATAGCATACCCACTCGTGAAACGGGATTTGCGCCGGGGCCGGCCACCGAGGGCACGGGGATGTTAGAGGAGAGTTTTCCTCGGTGGCCTCAGCAGCGAGAACGGTTCCGCTTCGGAACCGGCGCCAAAACAGGCGCGGGCACCTCGAAACAAGATGAAAAAATCTTGGGTGTGAGCTTGCGGCGAGTTACAACACATGCGTGGATGAAACGTTCGTTGAATTGGGGGTCTTCCTCGTGGGCGCCGGCGGTGGAGCTGCCCTAAGTTACCTGAAAGACCGGCGGCTGTTGCATCTGTACTCAGACCTGGTGCGGCAGTTGTCGTGGGCCCAGCAGGAGCAGGTCGCCGCCGGTCCCACGGAGGAAGCGGCAGAACGCGCGCGCTTGCTGCGCGCCAAGGTGGTAGAGATCGAGGAGAAGAATACGTCGTAGCAGCAAGTTGATATGGAGGCCAGCCGGGGGAAGAGGTGGGCGGTGGTGAGCTGCCCGCCTTTTTTTATCCCAGTTTGGGAGGCCGGCGTGGCAAAGTTTTCCGAAGTTGCGTTATCGCAACAATGAGGCGCGGTCCCGGTGCTATTGCTTCCTGTTCCTTTAGGAGAACAGGTGCAAGGCCTAAGACAAGCGGGCCGCCGACCAGGGACCTCGGGCATCCCTCGTTGCCGATGGTTCATAGCGTGCCTGGCGTCAATCGTCCTGTGCGTTTGCCTGCCCGCCGTGTCGATTGCCCAGGATTCGGCCACCGGCACGATTCGCGGCGTGGTGGACGACGCTGCCGGGGCGCGCGTGGCAGGCGCGAGTGTAGTCGTCAGGGTCATCGCTAAAGGATGGACGCGCCGGACGGCGACGAACGACGAGGGGAGCTTTTCCGTTCCCTTACTCGAGCCCGGTGAGTACCTGGTCCGCGTGGAAGCCGCAGGCATGGCGCCGGCGGAACAGGCGGTGAAGGTCGAAGTCGGCGGGGTGATCGAACTCACAGTGAAGTTGCGCCTGGCTATCCAACAGCAGACGGTGGAAGTCACGGGCGAAATGAGCACGGTTGTCGCCACCGAAACCAGCCCTATTTCCACGGTGCTGAATGAAGAAGACATATCCGACCTGCCGCTGAATGGCCGCCGCTTCGCCGACCTGGCGCTGCTGACGCCGAACCTGACCACCGATCCAAGATCGCTGACCTCAGCGACTAACGGCGACCTGGCCTACGGCGGCACTCGCGGCGTGTACTCCAGTTACATGGTGGACGGCGCAGACAATAACAACGCCTTTTTCGCACAGGCGCGGGGGCGCTACCGCGCTCCCTACCAGTTCAGCAATGAGGTGATCCAGGAGTTCCGGGTGTCTTCCAATACCTACGGTGCGGAACTGGGGCGCGCCGGCGGGGCGGTCATCAACGTGGTGACCCGCAGCGGCTCCAACTACCTGCACGGCACGGGCTTCTATTACCTGCGCGACAGCGGCTTCAACGCGACCCCGGCATATGTCGGTTTCAAACCACTCGACCGGCAACACCAATTCGGTGCGACTTTGAGCGGTCCGATCAAGAAGAACCGTGCGTTTTTCTTTGCCGGCTTCGACCAGCACATTTTTCAGGTGCCAACCATCGTTCATTTCCTGAACGGTTCGTCGACGCTGGTGCCGTCGGTGAATGACTACGAGTCCAGCGATTACGGCCTGGTGATGTCGACGGCGGCAGCCCTGTCGCAGATGGGCGGGCAGTTCCGTTCGCGACTGCTGGGCAATGCGGGCTTTGCCAAGGTGGATGTAGCCATCACGCCGCGGCATCACCTGAGCTCCCGGGTAAACACGTCGCGATATTACGGCGCGAATAATGTCTTCTTCGACCCTGCCAGCCCGATTACGACCTACGCGGTGAACGAGAACGGCGAAGAAGACGTGGCGACCGAGACCGCTTCCGTAACCTTGGCCAGCGCGCTTACCAGCAGCTTGACCAGCAATCTTCGCGTGCAGTTCTCGCGCGACCTGCAGCAGTCGTATCCGAATTCCGCTTTTCCGCTGACGCGGATTTACGACGTCATGGACGGCTTCGGCCGTTCCTCGATCCTGCCGCGCACGACGCGCGAGCACCGCCTGCACGCCGCCGAGACCCTTGCCTTCGGGGGGCGGCGGCACTCCATCAAAATCGGCGGCGACCTGCTCAAAACCTGGATCTACAATTTCTTCCCATCGCTGTTCGGCGGCGAGTACATCTTCGACGACGTGACCGTGGACCCCTGGACGTTCGAGCCGGTCACGTACGGCATGCGGATCACGCCACTTCGGGCATACGCGCACATGGTGCCGCATTACTACATCCAGAATTTTGGGACCGCGGTGTCGCATCCGGACACTACCGAGTACGCCGCCTTCGCGCAGGACACGATTCGCGTCACCGACCACTTGGGCGTGACCCTGGGCGTCCGCTACGACTTCCAGGGCTTTCGCACCGACGAGCTGGTATCGAACTCTTACTATCCCGACTCGGGAAGGGTCCCGGTGGACCGCAACAATGTCGCGCCCCGCCTCGGCTTCGCTTACTCCATCGGGGATCGCAGGCCCATCATCGTTCGAGGCGGCTACGGGCTTTTCTATACGCGCATCCCTTCGATGTACACCTCGTCGATCGAAACCCAAAATGGCGCGCAGCAGATGCACCTGATGCTCAGCACCGCACAGCAGGCAGACCGGCCGCTGTTCCCAACCTACCCCTACCCGCTGGTCTCGTGCGCGACCTCGGCGACGAGTTGTACCCCACCGGCGGCGCTGCTGAGCCACACGACGACCGAAATATCGGCGTTCGCGCATAACTTCCAAATCCCGGTGGTACAGCAGAGCAGTCTCAGCGTCGAGAAGGAGATCGGCACTCGCACCGCGGTCGGCGTGAATTACTTGTATGTGCGGGGCATGCACCTGATTCGCGCGCGCGACGTAAACCTGCCCCCGCCCGAGCCGGTGACCTACCCGGTATACGACGAATCGGGAGCGAACCTGCTCGGCTACTACACGATTGATTCTTTCGCGCCGCTGGAAACTGTGCGCTCGTTGAGCTGTCCGTTCCCGCCGTGCGTCGGTGAGGTGCTGCGCCCGATGCCGCAGCTCGGTTCGGTCAACGTATTTGAAAGCGCAGCCACCAGCACGTATCACGGGTTAACCGTTTCGTTGCGCCGGCGCATGCACCACGGCTTCGGAATGCGCCTGGCATACACGTGGTCGCGCGCCATGGACGATGGCCAGGACGCGCTCGTGGTCGGCAGGCCGGCAACGGTGCAGAACTCTTATTCCCCCAACAGCGAGTGGGGGCCGGGCACAAGCGACCAGCGGCACCGCTTCCGGCGGCGTGGACGCTGGAACCGCAGCCCTTTCATCAGGACCGGCCAACGCTGCGATGGCTGTTCAACGATTGGAAAATCGCCGGCGTGGTGACGGTCGGCAGTGGCAGGCCGGTGAGCGCGCGGATCATCGGCGATGCGAACGGGGATAGCAACACTTACAACGATCGCCTGCCGGGATATCGGCGCAACGCGTTTACCGGGCCGGATTACGCTACGACGAACTTGCGGATTTCCCGGCGGTTGCTGGTTCGCGACCGATGGAAGCTGGAGTTCCTGGCGGAAAGCTTCAATCTCATGAACCGCGCCAACCGGCGAGTGGACATTTCCGACGACGGCTTCCTGAATACGGCAGCGACTTTCGTGCAGGGAGACGTAACCGCGGCCGGAAAGCAGTATCCAGCCTCATTTCGGGCGAGCAGAGGCTTCCTGTCGCCCACCAGCGCCTACGCGCCGCGACAGATTCAATTCGCCGTGCGCGCGAGCTTCTAACGGTCAGCAGCCTGCCCAACCATCATCGCGTCTGGGATAATTGAGGTAGTGGCCCTCGGCATCTACATCTCCGTCCCCTTTTGCCGGACCAAGTGCTCGTTCTGCAACTTCGCTTCGGGAGTGGTGTCGCGCGCGGTGTTTGCACGTTACGTAGAACGGGTGTGCGCCGATATCGCAGCAGCGGAGCAACTGGCGGCGGAAGTCGGCGGGAGGTTTGAGCGCGATGTTGATTCCATTTACCTGGGGGGAGGAACGCCAACAGTCCTCGAACCCAGCGGCCTGGAGCGCATGTTTGCCTGCGTGCGCGACAAATTCCGCGTGCGTGAAGGCGCCGAGGTCACCGTCGAGTGCGCGCCCGGCACAATAACGGGGGAGATGCTTCAGGGCCTGGTGCGCTGCGGCGTGAACCGCGTCAGCCTGGGGGTGCAGTCGTTCGTGGACGAAGAATCGGCGAGCGTCGGGCGGTTGCACACGCGTGCGATCGTGTTGGACGACCTGGCGCGGCTGCGGGCGGCGGGGATCGCCAACATCAGCATCGACCTGATTGCCGGACTTCCACATCAGACGCGCCAAAGCTGGGAGTCTTCGCTGTCGGAGACGATTGCCAGCGGCGTGCCTCACGTCAGCGTGTACATGCTGGAGGTAGACGAGGACTCCCGGCTGGGAAGGGAACTGATTGCCGGCGGACAGCGATACCACGCGCACTTCGTGCCGGACGACGACGTCACCGCGGACTTGTACCTGCAGGCGTGCGAGCGGCTGAACGCAGCCGGCGTCCAGCAGTATGAAATTTCGAATTTCGCTCGCGACGGCCGGCAATCGCGGCACAACCTGAAGTACTGGACTCGCCAGCCCTATTTTGGCTTCGGTGTGGACGCGCATTCCATGCTGGGATCGGATTTGCGGCAGGCGCGCGCCGCCATGGAGAGCGAGATCAGTAATTACCTGGAGCACGCGCCGAATTTCGGCGGAGCGCGGGAGTCTCACGATTCCTGTTTCTATGCGCGCATGGGGGTGGAGTCGGTGCGGCTGGCCACTGCAGACACCCTGGAACCGTACCTGAGCGGAACGCCGCACGAGCGCAAAGAAGTGGGGTATGCGGCAGCGCTGGAAGAGGCATATTTCCTGGGCTTGCGTTTGAACCGCGGATTGCATGCCAATGAATTGGCGGAGCGGTACGGTCCGGAGGCGGCGACGATGTTTCGCGAGCAGATCGCGGAGCTGAGGTCGTTGGGGCTGCTTGAGGTCAGCGATGGCGTTACGCGTCTGACGGCGCGCGGGCGCTTGCTGTCGAATGAGGTATTTCAGGAATTTGTGACGACGGAACAGCCGGAAACGCGCGTCGCGAGGAAAACATGAGCAGCGATACGCCGCGCATCATGGGTTTCGAAATCTACTTCGAGCGGCTGCAAGCGGCGAAAGAGTTCTATCGCGACGTTCTCGGCTCGCCGCTCACAGAACATGTCCCCGCGCATCATGCAAAGTTCGACGGCTTGCAAGCGTTTTTGTGCCTGGAACGAAAGGGCGTGGAAACGTATCCGTCGGCCGACAAAGCGGTGGTGTTTATTGAGGTGGCAGATCTGGGCGCAATGCTCGGAAAGCTTGGAGATCGAATTCTGGAAAGCGTTTCCCGCACAACAGGAGGCCCACCCACTTGGGCTGTACTGCACGATCCTGAAGGTCACAATGTCATTCTGATCCAGGCCGCAAGCAAACCACGGTGAACTTTGCATCCGCCCATGCGGATTCATTAGACTGGCCCCTTTGATGTCTGATCACCAACGGGAAATCCCATGAGCAGCATCACCTCGACGACAGCAAAGGAAAACGCCGACCAGCGCGCACGCATAACCACGGTTGACCTGCGCAGCGATACCGTAACCAAGCCGACGCCGGAGATGCGCCGCGCCATGGCGGAGGCGGAGGTCGGAGACGACGTGTACGGCGAGGATCCGACCATCAATCGCCTGGAGCGACGCGCCGCAGAAGTTTTCGAACGCGAAGCCGCGATCTTCGTTCCCAGTGGGAGCATGGGCAACACGATCGCGATCAAGATTCACACGCGGCCGGGGCAGGAAGTGATTTGCGACGAGCGCGGCCACGTCTTCAATTACGAGATGGCGATGATGGCGCATTTTTCCGGCTGCCTGGCGCGGCCGATTTACGGTGAGGATGGCATCCTGCGCTGGCCACAGATCGAGCGCAAGATTTCGCCCAAAACTTACTACTACGCGCAGACCGGGCTCGTGGCGCTGGAAAACACGCACAACATGGGAGGCGGCACGGTGTATCCGCAGGTCATTGCGGACGAGATTTGCGAAGGCGCGCATGCCGCCGGCTTGCCGGTGCACCTGGACGGCGCGCGCGTGTTCAACGCGTCGGTGGCGCTGCGCCGGCCGGTGGCGGATATCACTCGCAAATTTGATTCGGTGATGTTCTGCCTGTCCAAGGGGCTGGGTGCGCCGGTGGGGTCGCTCCTGGTGGGAAGCAAGCAGTTCATTACGCAGGCGCGGGTGTATCGCAAGGCCCTCGGGGGCGGGATGCGGCAGGCGGGCGTGCTGGCCGCGGCTGGACTCATTGCGTTGGAGGAGATGCCGAAGCGGCTGCACGTCGATCATGAGAATGCGAAATTTCTGGCGGAAGGCCTGGCGCGTTTGCCGGGCATCAAGATTGATCCCGCCAAGGTCATGACCAACATTCTGGTTTGCGACATCAGCAGGACCGGAATGACGTCCGGCGAGTTCGCGCGGCGGCTGGCCGAGAAGAATGTCCTGTGCGGTTCGGTGAACAATGAACTGGTGCGGTTTGTCACTCACATGGACGTGGACCGGGCGGCCTGCGAGCGGGCGGTGCAAGCGGTACAAGAAGTGGTCGGGAGTCGGTAGGAGTCAGCGGTCAGGTCTCGGCTTCTGAACAAGTACGGTGGGGGAACTCCGAGCGATGGCAACCAGGTTGGAATACGCCGTGACCGCGAAGTGTAAGCCGGAACACGTCTGGCAAAAGTTTCAGAAGCTGGAAGAGTGGCCGTGGTGGAACCGCGTTGTCGGAAGGGCCAAGTGGATCAGCGGAGCGCCATGGCAGAAAGGCAGCCAGTTCCTGATGGAGTTGGTGTACCCGCGCAAGATCAGCTTCCGGCCAGTCATCATCGAATCGGCAGTGCCTAATAAGATTGCCTGGGTGGGGAAGACCACCGGCTTTACCGGCGAGCATTGGTTCAGCTTCGAGGCGCAGAGCGACGGCACCACTCTGATCAAGACGTGGGAAGACATGTCTGGTTTGGTCGCCGCGCTGTTTGGCAACGGCATGAAGCAAGCGCTTCTCGCCATGCACAAAGACTGGCTGGAAGCGCTGAAGGCGGAAGCGGAAAAGATCGCGCGCGAAGAGATGGCGCGCTCCTGAATCATCGGCGGTGTAAGGAGCAGGTCGCCTGCTCTAGGCGCTTAGCCGCGGGAAGCGCAGTGCGATATTCATGAACACGCTGCCGCCAGGCGTATCGAAGCACATGACCAGCGCCTCGGTATCTTCACTGCCGGCGAGGCCCTCCTCGGCGGTATGCACCTCGGGTGGCTGAATGCGGAAGTGAAATCCCTGGTCATTGAGGCTGGTGATGGCATTGCCGATCACCTGGTTGGCCAGTTCGCAGATGGTCTCGCTCACGAAATTATCGGCATCGCACAGTCCGTCACCCGCCAGAGCCGACGCGACGCGCACCGCCATGTCGCGGTCGAGGTCGAAGACGATCCTGCCTTCGATGTCTCCTTTGATGGTGACGACGGCCGCCAAACCGCGCCGCCGGTACGCCGCCTGCTCCATGCTGACATTGGACACGCGCGTGCTGCATTCCAGGTTCTGAGCCAGCACTGCATCGGCCGCGTTGATAAACGGCTGAATCAGTTCCAGTCTCATAGCGTTGCTCCTGCCGACGCTTCGACGGCGGTGATGGCGTCGTCCGCCATCACGTACTTCACCACGTCGTACAGGACCGCGGGTTTGACCGGTTTCTGCACGAAGTGGCGCGCCCCTTTTTCCAAAGCGGCGATGATGTTTTCCTGGTAGCCCACCGAGGAGACCATGACAATGCGCGCCTGCGGGTGCAGGCGAAGAATTTTCTCGGCTGCCTCGATGCCTTCCATCTGCGGCATGATGATGTCCATCAGGACTACGTCAGGCAGAGTGCGCGTGTATTCTGTGATAGCCGTGCAACCATCGCCGGCTTCGCCGGCCACGCGCCCACCGAAGGACTCGATCATGCGCGCCAGGTTCTTGCGCGCGAAAATGGAATCGTCCACCACCAGATAGCGGATCGGTTGCCTGTCTTTTTTGCGCAGCAACGTCGTGAATTGCTCCATGGTTTACCTCATCGCGCCGCTGGCCGTCGGCCATTGGCGCAGAATCCAAACGAGAAGTCAGGTCACAATTCCTTCACCTCGCCGGCTGAGCAGCCACCGTGCTGGCTGCTTCCGTGCGCCCCAAGTTGCACTGCGCCTGCAAGGCGCTAACCAACCCGTCGAGTGAGAGCACGCGCTCCGCGTGGCCGCGCTCGATGGCCGCCTTCGGCATGCCGAACACGACGCACGATTCAGCGCTCTGGGCAATGGTAAGACCGCCGGCCGCTTTTACTTCGGCCATCGCGTCGGCGCCGTCGTCGCCCATTCCCGTCATCAGGACCGCGATTGCCTTGGGCCCGAATTCCCGCGCAACGCAACGGAACAGCACGTCCACCGAGGGGCGATGTCCGTTTACGCGCTCCTCGTTTCCCAAAATGACGACCGGACCGAGCGGCATGCGTCGCAAGCGCAAATGGTGGTTGCCGGGACAGATCAGCACGCGCCCGGCGGCCAGCAGGTCGCCCGAGCGCGCCTCTTTCACCTCGACGGCGCAGGTGTCATTGAGCCGGCGCGCAAACATCTCGGTAAAACCCTCCGGCATGTGCTGCACAACAAGAATGCTGCCGGGGAAATCGCCCGGAAGCTGCGACAGCACGTATTGCAACGTAGTAGGTCCGCCGGTCGAAATTCCTATAGCGATAATTCGAGTCGGCTCGTGCGTGATCCTGGGGCGGGGCCGCTTGGGGTTCTGTGGCAGGGATGCGATGGCGGGCGCAGCGCCGATCACCCCGGCAGCGATCTTGATCTTGGAAATCAGTTCGGTGGCGATTTCATCCATCTGTGCCGACGCGGCACCGGCCGGCTTGGCCACGAAATCGAGCGCGCCCATCGCCAGAGCTTTAAAGGTCGTAGTGGCGCCCGCAGTGGTGTGTGCGCTGACGACGATCACGGGAATGCGGTGCCGGCGCGTGATCTCGCGCAGGGTCTCGATTCCGTGCATGCGCGGCATTTCCAAATCCAGGGTGATCACATCCGGCTTCACTTCTTCGATCTTGGAAAGCGCGAAGGCGCCATCCATGGCGGTGTCTACAACTCGAATCGAGGCGTCCCGCTCCAGCATTTGCGGGATCAGTTTCCGCATCAGGGCGGAATCATCGACCACCAGCACTCGGACGGGCTGCATCACGCCATTGCCCCCCTGGAGCGGCCGTCCCCGGACTCAGAAATCAAGGCAGTGTTGAGGCGAGTGCGCGCGAATTTCCGAAGAACTTCGCTGACATTGAGGATCAGGACCACGCTCCCATCGCCGAGCACCGAAGCTCCACTCACCAACTCGCTGGCGACGATGGTCTCGTCCAAAGGCTTGATCACGAGTTCTTCTTCGCCGACCAACTGGTCGACCAGCAGCCCGAACTTGCGGCCGCCGTTCCCGATCACGATAACGAACACGCGTCCATCGCTATTGCCGGCCGGCGTCGCCGCCGAAAGCTGGCTCAACCGCACCACGGTCAGCACGTCTTCACGGAGCTGAAGCACCTCGTGATTGTCCACACGGTGGATGTCGGTTCCGCTCGCGCGGGTAATCTCGAGCACCGATTCGAGCGGCATTGCGTACAGGCGGTCGGCGACACGAAACAGCATGGCGCGGATGATGGCGAGCGTGAGCGGCATACGCAGCTGAAAGGCGGTTCCCCGCCCGGGCTGTGTTTCGACGCCGACGCTGCCTTTCAGTTTCTGGATGGCACTCTTCACCACGTCCATGCCGACTCCGCGTCCGGAAATTTCGCTGATTCGTTCGGCAGTGCTGAATCCCGGTTGGAAAATGAAATCGATGGCGCTCGCTTCGGTGGTGCGCTCCGCCTGCTCGGCAGTGATAAGGCCACGCGAGACCGCTTTCGCAAGCACGCCTGCGGAATCAATGCCGCGGCCATCGTCGCTGATCTCAATCACTACCTGGTTGCCCTGGTGGCAGGCGTGAAGATGGATCGTGCCCTGTTCCGGCTTGCCGGCGACGCGGCGTTCGGCGGGCGTTTCGATGCCGTGGTCTACGGCGTTACGGACCAAGTGGACCAGCGGCTCGGCAAGCGCGTCCAGCAACCCTTTGTCGAGATCGGTCTCCTGCCCACTCACCTCGAGCTTCACATCCTTCCCGCACACTCTCGCGACGTCACGCACCAGGCGCGGGAAGCGGCGGAACAGCTGGTCTACCGGCACCATGCGAATCTTCATCGCTGAGCGCTGCAGCCCATTGAGCAGTTGTGATTGGAATGCGAGGGCGTCGGCGAACTTGGCGCGCAGCGGGTCCTTCGGCAAGCGCACCGTGAATTCTTGCAGCAACTGGTGGAGCATGGATTTGCCAATCACCAGTTCACCGACGAGATTGAGCAGATTGTCGATGCGCTCGGCGTCGACACGCAGCGTGCTTTCGGCCGGGGACGCCGCCATCCGATTTACGGCGGCGCTGTGGCTACCCGCCGGCGAAGCCGTCAGTGATGAGCCCACCGCGGAGGTCGCGCTTGCAGTGGTTGCCATGGCCGCGTCCTCGTCGGTGAGTTCCAGCGCTGGCGCAAATTTTTCGATCGCGACTTCTGCCACCACGCCAGGCAGGCGGCATTTGTTGTTCAGCCACTGTTCATCGCGTTCGGTAGCGATGGCAAATTCCATATGGCGGGCATCGGCCCACTTCGATTCCTCGGGGGAGGTCGCTAGCAGCGTACCCGCTTTCTCCAGAACTTTCTTCAGCAGAGCAATGCCAGCCGCGCGCATGGGGCAGTCTGCGGCAATGGCGATGGCAATTTCGAAGACATGAAGTCCTCGTCCCGCCGCTTCGCGCATTGCGAGCTGTTCGTACTCAGACCAGGAGAACCCCGGCTTCAGTTCGGCCGCGGGCCTCACCGGCTGCGAAGCTTGCTGCGCCATGCGCCAAATCATGGCGCGCAGCGGGTCTCCGTTCGGCGGATCCAGACGGGCGCGATAGGCGGCGCATAGCGCGTCGAACATGTCGGCCGCGCTGAGCACGACATCCGGCAAGGAAGGGCCATTGGCGGCGGCGATCTCCGGCGTGAGCACATCTTCCAGCTCGTGCGCCAGGTCGGTGAGTTCCCGGAAGCCGCAAGCGGCGGAGTCGCCTTTGAGCGTGTGCACGATGCGCCGGATTTCTCGCACCGCCTCTGCATTCGACGAATCCTGTTCCAGCGCGAGCCCCTGCTCGTTGAGCGCCTGCAACAGGTCCTGCGCGCTTTGGAAAAACAGGTCCCGCATCTCAGAGGAGCGATCGTCGGAATGGGAGCTCACGCCTGCACCTCATTGCGCTGGTACGCGGTCCCGTTGTTCTGGTGGACCATGCGGAATTTGTCACTCAGCCCAAAAAGCGTTTCGCTATGACCAACGAACAAATACCCGCCCGGACGCAGGCACCGGTAGAGCTTCTCGGCCAGCCGGTTCTGCTCCGGCTCGTCAAAATAAATCATGACGTTGCGACAGAAGATGACGTCATTACCCTGCGGCAGGAAGTCGGCCTTGAGGTTGTGAAAATCGCACTTCACCATCTGCTTGACGGATTGCTTCACCGCGTACCGCGAGCCGATCTTGTCGAAATAGCGGAGCCGGTACATGAAGTCGACGGGCTCCATCTGCTGTTCGCTGTAACTGCCCTCCTGCGCCGTCCGCAGCGCGGCGTAGCTGATGTCGGAAGCGAGGATTTCCACCTTCCACGGCGGCGGAACCAGCGGCTTGGGTGAGGGCATAATGGGACGAGGCACGTTGCACAGCGTGTGATACGCCAGTGCGTCGCACAGCAGCATGGCAATCGTGTACGGCTCCTGCCCGGTCGAGCAGCCCGCGCTCCAGATGCGAATGGAAAAATCGCACTCCGCGTGCTTTTTTCGCAGCAAATCTTCCAGAGTAACCTTGTGAAACAAGTCCAGCTGCGGCTTGTTGCGGAAAAAGCTGGTTTCGTTAATGGTGAGGTTTTCCAGCAAGGTGGCCAATTCTGTCCGGCCTTCGCGGCTGGTAAGCAACCGGTAGTAGCTGTAGAAGGAGTCCAGCCGGCAGGCGAGCAGCCGACGCTGCAACCGGTCCCGCAGAAAATGGGCTCGCCGACGGTCGAAGACCATACCGCATTCCTGGTAAACCAGTGTCTGCAGCAGTTTCAGCTCGGGTTCCGACAACTGGATCGAAGGAGTCGCCATAGTCCGTTACACGCCTGCGTTCGCGGGCAGGCACAATTCACCGGGTTGCAAGATCTTCTTCATGTCCACCAGGATAATCAGCCGCCCCTGGTACTTGGCGACCCCGGTCACGTAGTTGGTGCCGGGATCGGT
This sequence comes from Terriglobales bacterium, assembly GCA_035691485.1. NCBI lineage: Bacteria > Pseudomonadati > Acidobacteriota > Terriglobia > Terriglobales > Terriglobales bacterium. The sequence continues at coordinate 180,418 of DASSIZ010000069.1, read as the reverse complement.
AAAGACATTCGGCGCCGGCTCGATTTGCGCATCGCTGATCTTCAGGACTTCCGAGGCGCTGTCCACCACCAGTCCGACCGCGCGCGATTCCACCTCCACGACCAGGACGCGGTTTTTTCTGCTTGTCCCCGCCGAGGCGTTGCCGAAGCGCCGCCGGAGGTCGATGACCGGCACGATGCGTCCGCGCAGGTTCATCACCCCTTCCACGTATTCAGGCGCGTGCGGGACGCTGGTGATCTCCGGCGGGCGCACGATTTCGTGGACCAGCGAAATGGGCAGGCCAAACGTCTCCTGCCCGATTCGGAAGCCGACGATTTGAAGTTCCTTAGCCATGGGAACGAACTAGGAGCGCGACACCGCCGCATAGCTCTCCGGCGCTACCCGTTTCGGCTGCTTGGGAGACGGCGGTGAGGGCGCGCTCCCATTGCCGTTGCCGCTATAGCCCTCGAGGACGAAGCGATTCATCGCATCCAGCAGGCTGCTGGACATCTTTGACATCTGTTCCGACGAAGCCGCCAATTCGGTGGAACCCGAAGTTGAGCGTTGCACCAATTCGCGCATGCGGTCCATCGCCTTCACCACCGCCTGCGCGCCGGACGCCTGCTCTTCGACCGCGGAATTGATCTCGTGGGTGATTTCGTTGAGCCGCGTGGTGGCGCGGGCGATCTGCGACGAGCCATGCGACTGCTCGTTGGTGGCGGCGCCGATTTCCTGCGCGAACTTATAAACCTCAGTGACCACGGTGGAAATCTTGCGCAACGCCATGTTCAGGTCGTTCCCGAAGGTGATGCCTTCGTTCACGATGGTCGTGCTCTTCTCCATATTGTCCACGGCTTTGCGCGCCTCTTTCTGAATGCTGGTGATGAGTTCGGCGATTTCCTTGGTGGATTGCGCGGATTTTTCCGCCAGCTTGCGGACCTCGTCGGCGACCACGGCGAAGCCGAGGCCATGTTCACCGGCGCGCGCAGCTTCGATGGCGGCGTTCAAGGCGAGCAGGTTCGTCTGCTCGGCCAAATCGTCAATCACCTCGACGATCTTTCCGATATCGTCCGCCCGCTGGCCAAGCACGGCAATAATTTCGCCCGACGACGAGATCGATCGATTGATGCGGGTAAGCCCGTCGGTCGCCTTTTCCATGGTGCTGATGCCGTTCTGCACCTCTTCCCGCGAGCGCTGGCTGATGTCGAGCAGCACCTTAGCTGTGTCGGCCACGCGCTGGATGGAGGTGACCATCTGGTCGATGGAGGCGGAGGTTTCGCTCACGCTCGACGCCTGCACCTGCGTGTTTTTCACCATGCTCTGCACGTTGATCGTCATCTCGTGCATGGTGCTGCTCACTTCATCGATGGCGGCGGCGGCATTGAGGCTGATCTTGGCCGATTCGTCGGAGGCGCCGGCCACCTGGTTGGAACCGCTGGCCACCTGCGCCGCGCTGTCGCGAACACTGCTCACCAAGGCACGCAAGCCATCCACCATCTTGGCGAATGCGTTGCCCAGGGTGTCGCGCGAGGAGCGCGGCTTGACTTCGACCGCCAGGTCTCCGCCGGCAATCGATTCCGAAACCGCCGCCATTTCGCGCAGGTAGGTCACCATGGAAGTGAAGGAGCGGGCCAGGTCGCCGACTTCGTCGTCGCGCTTGCAGTCCACCTCGTGGGCCAAATCGCCGGATTCGCCGATCTCTCGCGCCACGCGCATCAGCTGTTGCAGCGGATCGGAGATGGATTTCGAAGTTTTGTAGGAAATGAAGACACCAAACAGGATGGCCAATACCGTACCGACGATGCTGATGACGGTGGTTGCCGAAGTGGCTGCTTCGTCCTTCTTGCGCTCCGACTCCAGCAGCTTGGAGTTGGCCGCTTCGCCTTCATCGAGGTAGCCGGTGGAAGTCTTCATCCATTGCGTGGGATTGAGCTGCAGGTAAAAAATCTGGAGCGCCGCCACCGTGGTCGAGCCGCTTTCAACTTCCTTGCGCTTTTGCACCAGGGGACGCGCAAAGCCGGATTCCCATTGCTGCTCCGCACTCTCGAGGCTGTGCAGGGCGTTACGATGGGCCTCGGAATTCACCTGTGAACTCAAGTTCTTCAGCAGGTTGTGCAGTCGCGCGATGCCCTCATCCATCTTGTCCACTTCGCGCGAATCGCCGCTAAGCAGGTAATTGCGCAGGTACAACCGGTTCTGCATCATCTGGAACCGGACTAATTCGCCTTGCTGCGCCAGTTCCAGAGCGCGCGATGCCGAGGCACGAGCCATGTGCTCGCGTTGCACCGCGGTGATATTCACTATGAACAGCACCAGCAGCAGCGCCAGTATCGCTCCGAAATTCAGGTACAGTTTCTTACTGATCGTCATGGCTACTCTCGCAATCGGGCGCGTTAATCGCCGCGGGAAAACTGGAACTCCACGATCACCGTGGTCTCCGGTCCGGGCGCGTAGCGCCATTTGCGCAGTGCATCCGTGGCCGACAGGATCAACAGCGGGTGCCCCCCTAACGGGCGAACGGCCTTCACGGTACCGTTGGCCGTGATCACGGCCTCGATCTTCACCGTCCCGCTAATATTTATTTCCCGCGCCAGTGCGGGATAGGCCGGCTTTACTTTGCTCAGGACCTTGCGTTCGCTTTCGGTCGTCGATGCCGGCGAACATAGCGCCAGGCCGAGAACTGCCACCATCACCCAGCGCCCTTTAGTCATTCCGAACATGGCCGCCCGAGGACAAATTCCACCCGAGTAAATGCACGGTGGCTGCCAGCCCAATTGGGGTCGCGGTGGGAAGTAACAATGGAAATGTAAGTTGCTGAAATCAGGCTGAATAGATCGGCTGCGAAGGCGAGCAGAGGGGGCGGAGACCAGCCGCGCCCGAAGGGATGCAGTCTCAACTTCGGACGAATCGGGCTTCAAGTAGGGTCTCACGCTGAGATTGCGACTTTGGTACTGCGCCTCCATTTGTCTTGACTCAAATTGAGATTACATGGTTCTCTCTGAGCGACAAGCACCTACAGCTCCGTCCATGCAAACTGGGGAAAAGCCGGTGGCCCTCTCGTCCGCACGCGCGGAGGGCCTTGTAGCGTCAGAGCGACGGCGGGGGGAAATGTTGGACGAATACCTGGAAAACTTCGTCCTGCGTGCCACCGAATATCTCCGATTCGCCCGGGCCTTTATCGCGCTCGCAGACGGGGCAACTTACGAAATCCGGTGGATTGCTGAAGACGGAAAGGCCCGCCCAGTGCGCGCGCCACTGCCGCACTTGCTCGAACGCCGGGTCCAGGCCACCGACGAGCCTTTTTGGACCACCGACCTCAGCCAGTGGGCCGAAGGTCTGACTGATCCCTTCTCTTCACTAAATTCGACGCAGTGCCTCGTCATACCGCTACTCGGCTCGAACCGCCAGCCGTTAGGCATTGCCGGCCTGCTTGACCGTATGGATGGCGGCAACATCGCCGCCGAAGACCTCCACCGTGCCACCACTCTGGGGTCAGAGGCAGCCGTCGTGCTGGAAGCAACTTCCAACCTCTACGCCGCCGACCAGCACCGCCGCCGATCGGAAAACTTGATGTCGGCAGCCCTGGAGTTCAATTCCACAGTACGGCTGCCGCAATTCATGGAGAATTTCACGGTGAGGGCGGCTGCGATGCTGGGCGCGCGCGCGGCGGCGCTCGCCATCGTTCAGGGCAAGCACTTGGATACGGTCGTTCTTTACGATCCTGGCGCGCGACACGATTCGGCATCGCATCATCGCTTTGACGTGGCACTCGGCGACTTCGCCAGCCAGCATTTGGACCCGGTGTTTTGCGGTACAGCCGCCGGAGTGTTGGGAGATTCCGTTGCCGCGACGCTTGGCTGGAAGGACCTCACCATCGCTCGTCTCACCGGCGGTGGCGGGGAGTTTATCGGGCTGTTGTGCCTCAGTGATTGTGGCGGACCGCTGTCGCACGATGATCGTCATCTGCTGAAGGCGCTGGCGTCCCACGCTGCCGTGGCCCTGGAAAACGCGCGCTGGTTCACGCGCATGGACCAGGCGAACCGGCACTGGATGGAGATCTTCGACGCCATCACCGACCTGATTGTGGTGCACGATGAGTCGTATCGCGTGCTGCGCGTCAATAAGTCGCTGGCCGACTTCATCGGGGTGCGGCCATCGGAGTTGATCGGAGTCAGCGTGCGGGCGCTGGTTGCCATGGCCGCCGACCAAAGCACCGCGCCTTGTCCTTTCTGTCGCGCCGGATTCGACCTCGCCGATGACTACGTTCACCCGGTGCTTGACCGGACGTACCTGGTCTCGACTTCACGCATTCACGGGGCTGCGAACGAAGGCATGCAGACCATTCACGTGCTCAAGGATATTACCGACCGCCGTGAGGCCGAGCGCCGTTACCGCGAGCTCTTCGACACCATCCAGGAGGGCTTGTTTTTCTCGACGCCCGAGGGGCGCTTCATCGAGGTGAACGACGCTCTGGTCCGCATGCTCGGCTACGATAACCGCGAAGACCTGCTGCAGATCGACATTAGCAGCCAGCTCTACGTCTCGCCGGAGCAGCGCGATCATTTCGTAAGAGAAATCAACTCCAGGGGCGTGGTGCGCAATTTTGAGGAGACCCTGCGCCGCAAGGACGGCTCGCTCATCTACAGCCTGCAAAACGCTTTCGCCGTTCGCGATGCGCAAGGCAAGGTGGTTCAATATCGCGGGCTGATGCTCGACATCACGGAGCTGAAGAACTTCCAGTCGGAATTGCAGCGCCAGCGAGACTTCAACAACAAGATCCTCAACAACACCCAGAGCATGATTCTGGTGGTGGATACCGCCGGGCTGATCAGCTACGCCAACAAGCGCTGCTTCGAAGCAGGCGGTTACACGCAGGAAGACTTGCTTGGCCACAAACTGGTCGAGCTGGTTCCACCCGGCCGGCGCCAGGCGCTGCTCGAAGCCCTGAATGGAACACTGGCGGGCGGCCAGGCGGACAACATGGAGTTGCCGGTCCTGCTGGGGCAGGGCAGGGGAGGGCAGTTCTCGATTAACCTCAGTCCCATGCGGGACGAGGCCGGCAACGTCAATAGCATTGTCGTAGTGATGACCGACATCACCGATGCCGCCATGCTGCAGGCCAAGCTCATGCACACCGAGAAGATGGCCGCCGTGGGCCAGCTTGTCTCCGGCGTCGCCCACGAGGTCAACAATCCGCTGACGGCGGTGCTGGGCTTCACCGACCTACTGCTGGAGAGCCCAGAAATTCCGCCGCATGCCAAGGAAGATTTGCGCGTGATCCTGCAGGAAGCGCAGCGCACCAAACAGATCGTGCAGAACCTGCTCAGCTTCGCGCGCCAGATGCCGCCGCAGCGCGACGCCCTTCGCTTAAGCGTCATCGCGCGCCGCACCCTCGCGCTGCGCGCCTATGATTTCGCCAGCCATGGGGTCGAAGTGGTAGAGCACTTCAATGAGCGGATTCCGGAAGTCATCGGCGATGCCCACCAGTTGCAGCAGGTCTTCCTCAACATTCTGAACAATGCCTACGACGCGGTGCGCGAAACCGGGCGGAAGGGGCGCATCGAGATTTCCACCGCCTGTGTGAACGGCTTCGCCGAGGCGCACTTCCGCGATAACGGCCACGGCATCGCCTATCCCGACCGCATCTTCGATCCCTTCTTCACCACCAAGGAAGTCGGCAAGGGAACCGGCCTTGGCCTCAGCATCTGTTACGGCATCGTGCGCGAGCACGGCGGCGAAATCCTTTGCCGGAACAATGATGATGGATACGGCGCCACCTTCATTGTCCGCCTTCCCCTGGACGCCGCCGCTTCTGCATCGGGAGGCACACGATGATTGCGAACGACGGCAAGCATCCGGTGTTGGTCATTGAGGACGAGCCCGCCGTTCTTTCCTTCGTGAAGGCCGCCCTGGAGCGGGCCGGCTACGGCGTCGTGCCCGTAGGGACGGGGGCGGACGCGTTGCTCATGCTCGCGCGCGAAGACTTTCTGGGAGTGGTATCTGACATGCGCACACCCGGCGGCGTGGACGGCGCCGATGTTCACGCCTGGATTGCCAGCCACAAGCCGGAGCTGGCCACGCGTGTGATTTTCATTACCGGCGATATTGTGAACGAAGAAACAGCGGCGGCCTTGCGCCGGACCGGAGCGCCCTGCGTGGAAAAGCCGTTTCGCGTGCAGCAGCTGATCGGTATGGTCGAAAAAATTTTCGGGGGCCCGAAATGACAGACGATTTTCGCGTTCGTTTCCTCATCGTGGATGACGAGCAGAGCATCCGCAAGCTATGCATGACCATTGGCGCTTCGCTCGGGTTTGAATGCGCCGAAGCGGAAAGCGCCGAGGCGGCGCTGGCGTACCTGGAATCGGAGTCGCCGGATATCATCGTGCTCGATCGGCAGCTTGGCGCGATGAGCGGCGACGATCTGCTGCGACAGATCAAGTCCATGCTGCCGCGCACCGAGGTCGCCATCATCACCGGCCATGGTTCCATTGAATCGGCGGTGGAAGCGATGAAGCTGGGCGCCTACGACTACATCACCAAGCCCTTCGGCGCCGGGCAACTGAAGCTGGTCCTGCAACGCATGAAAGAAAAAGTGCGCCTGGTTTCGGAAAATGAATACCTTCGCGACCGCGTCAGCAACGAGCAGGAGCTCAACGTCATTGACGGCTCCTCGGCGAAGATCCAGGACGTGCTGCGCATGGTCTCGCGACTGAAGGACACCCGCACCCCGGTGTTGATCGCCGGTGAAAGCGGCACGGGAAAGGAATTGGTCGCGCGCGCCATCCATTTCCGCGGTTCCTTCCAGAAGCGCCCATTCGTGGCGGTCGACTGCGGTTCCCTGGTTCCGACGCTGATCGAAAGCGAGCTTTTCGGCTATGAAAAGGGCGCCTTCACCGGCGCGATGAAATCCAAGCAGGGCCTGTTCCAGGCGGCCAATACCGGTACCATCTTTCTCGACGAAATTGGCGAGCTGCCGCTGGAGATGCAGGCAAAACTGCTGCGCGTCCTGCAGGAGAAAGAAGTTCGACCGGTGGGTAGTAACGACAAGGTTAGGGTGGACGTGCGCGTCATTGCCGCCACCAACCGCGACCTCGAGGCGGCTTACCGCAACGGAACCTTCCGCAAGGACCTTTACTTCCGGCTGAACGTGGTCACCATTCATCTGCCGGCATTGCGGGAGCGCAAGTCCGACATGGTGTGCCTGGTGCGTTCCTTTCTGGCCCGCTATGCGCCAGAAGAAAATGTCACGGTCACCCCTGCGGCTATGCATTGCCTGTTCCAGTACGATTGGCCGGGTAATGTGCGCGAGTTGGAGAATTGCATCGAGCGCGCTATTGCTCTTGGCAACCACAGAACCATTGATGTACAGGATCTGCCGGCGGCTATTCGTATGACCGGTCCGTCGCTTCCAGTGCCGGCAGAAGCGCCTTCAGCGATGCCGTCCGCGGCGGCGCCGAATTCCACTGACCTGGAAGACATCGAGCGCCAGACCATCGAGCGTGTGTTTCAGCAGGTAGGAGGGGACAAGGCGCTTGCCGGCAAGATGCTTGGCATCAGCCGCGCCACCCTCTACCGCAAGCTGAAGCGCTATCACATCGAGGCAGCCGGAGCACAGGCCTCGGCCGCTGCTGCCATGCAGAGCAATTAGCTCGTGTGGCCGCGCGGGACGCCCAACGGATTCACCGCCATCCATGCCATATCAGTTGTTGGCGATCAACTGGGCCTGGTTACCGTTACAGTTGAGACTGAGTTTCAGGGTGAGACGGAATCGGCGTTATGGACGCACCACTACTCTCTTGTTTTCAGCGACATACGCAAGACGGCGTTTGGAGTTTTTCGTGCATTGTTTTTGTCGGGTAGCCAAACAGCGCCCGCGGGAGCCGCAACGTGTCGCAAGCATCGGTACTGATCGTCTCGGACGAGCCGGAATTCGCGCCCACCATCATGGCGCGCTGGCAGAGTGAGCGCAGCCTGCCTTCATTTCTCCTGATGACGACGCCGGCTTGGAGCGAGTCGCTGCTGGCGTCTTGTCATGTGGCGGTGATCGCCGGCGTGAAACAAGTGGTCGCGCCGCTGTTCAAGGCGGTGGAGGAATCCGGTAAACCTGCGATCTTGCTGGTTAGCGAAGGGATGGATTTGCAGCACGTTCGCAACGAGTATCCGCGAATGATGCTGGTACGCGAACATGAAGGCTGGGTCGAGGTGCTGGTGGCGCTCGCCACCGAAACTCTGCGGCGTTTGGATGCGAACGCACATGCCCGCCGCGCCGAACAGGCTATGACTCAAGCCGAAGGCCACGCCATGCTGGGCCGCTACATGCTCGATATGCGCCATACTCTGAATAACGCGCTCACCTCGGTGCTGGGAAACGCAGAACTCATGCTGCTGGAGCCGGGCGCATTTTCCGCCGAAGTCCGCGACCAACTGGCGACCATTCACACCATGGCGCTGCGCATTCACGACATTGTGCAGCGGTTCAGCTCTCTGGAGTCAGAAGTCAAGCTCGCCGCAAAGTCAGTCAAGTCTCACTCTGAGATGCAATCTTCTGCTTCGCCTCTCGCTGCTGCACGCTGAGGTGCATGTCCTAAAATCCGTTTCCCGCGACCGCTATAGTTGGGTACAGTACACTGGTCAATCTCTTCAGCCATCGGTGTGATTTCCGAAATTTGTTCCGGAGAATTTTGTGAAGGACCGAGTGAAGTCGCGTGTGTGGTCGCTGGTCGGGTTTAATGCCGGCGCGCTGTTGGTCATTCTGCTGCTCGCTTATGCGGCGGGCTCGCGTTCGGGCGGACTGTCAGTGCTGGACTTTGGCGCGCTGCCGCAAGTGGCGGGACTGGAATTCCTGACGGCGCTGTTGCTGGTCCTGGTGAGCAGCATTGTGCTGCTGGTAAAGCTTGGCCGCACCGTGGTGAAGCCGACCAGCGAATTGCTGGAGATTTCAGAAAAGATGGTCGCCGGGGATTACGAGACGCGCGCCACCATCACCTCGGACGATTTCGGCCTGATTGCGGAAAACTGGAATCGGTTGGCGGAGCTGGTTGCCCAGTCGGCGGCCATCAAAACCGGAGAAGAACTGCTGCGGTCGGACTTGGCGGAACTGGAAAAAGTGATCAACCACGTGTCACGTGGTGAGTTGTCGGCCCGCGCCGCGGACCCCTCGCATCCGTTTCTGACAGCGGTGGTCGAATCGTTCAATGCGCTGGCGGACAATTACGCTCGGCGCATCGAGCGAGTGCGAACCGCGAGCAGCGATATCGCGACCTCGGCAGCACAGGTCTCGACTGCGGCCACCGAAATGGCCAATGGCGCGGCGCAGCAGGAGCAAGCGACGATGGATGCTGCCGCCGCCATCGCGGAGCTCAGCCAGAGTACGCAGCGGGTCTCCACCCATGCCTCGGCCACTGCCGATGCAGCAAAACGCGCGCTCGATCTTTCCGAGCAGGGAAGCCGGGCGGTACGGGACACCGCGGAAGGCATGCAGCGGGTTCGCGTCTCCATGCAGGCAACAGCGGAGAAAATCAAATCGCTGGCCGACCGCTCCCTGGAAATCTACGAGATCATTAACCTGATTCACGAAACCAACCTGCTGGCACAGAACGCGATTGTGGAGATGTCGCGCGGCAACCAGGGCAGCCATGCGCTCGAAGTACTGTCCGCCGAACTGAAAAAACTGGCCGAGCACTCGCGTTCTACGACACGCGACATCGTGAGCTTGCTGAAGTCCATCCAGGCGGAAGGGAACCAGGCGGTATCCGTAATGGAAGAAGGAAATCGCGTCGCCGCCAACGGCACGCAACTGATGGAACAGGCAAACCGAGCCTTCACGGGCATCTCCACCGTGCTGCACCAGACGGCGGACTTCGCACAGGCTATTTCGGCGGCTTCCTCGGAGCAGGTGCAGGGCACTGAACACGTCGCCGGCGCGGTGCAAGAGCTCGCTGCCAACTTGCGGCAAAATTCGACAAAGGCTAGACAGAGCGCGAAAATCGTGGAGCAGGTGGTACGATCAGCCGAGCAGCTCACACAGGCCATCCCCCAGTCGAAGCCGGCACTGGGACCGGCAGTCGTCAAGACCGATAAACCGGAAGCGGCATCGGCGGCGGTGTTCGGGCGAGCCTAACAGCTGGCAAGATCGATGCCGCGAAGAAAACACACCATCCTCTGCGTCGACGACAACCAGGTTGCCGTTTCCGGCTGGTCCCTGTACCTCCAGCAACACGGATACGCGGTGATCAGCGCATTTAGCCCTGACGAAGGGTTACAACGGTTTGCCACCCAGCCGGTGAGCGCGGTCATTCTCGATTACAACATGCCGGAGCGGGACGGCACGGCGGTCTCGGCGCTGATGAAGCGCATGAAGCCTGAGGTGCCGATCATTCTGTTCACCGGCGTCTCCGAGATGCCAACCGATGTTCTGGCGACGGTGGATGGATTCATGGTGAAGGGCAAGCCGCCAAGCGAAATGTTGCAGATCATCGATAAGCTGTTAGGAATCGAATAACGCGCCGCCTTGTGCCTAGGACGCGAAGAGAAATTCCTTGGTGCGTAGTTCGCGGATGCTGTCGCGCAGCTTGGCGGCCTTTTCAAATTCGAAGCGCTTGGCGGCCTGGCGCATTTCCTCTTCCAGCTTTGCGATGTAAGCATCCAGGTCTTCCTGCGATTTGAATTCCGGAATGCCCTCGGCCTGTTCGGTCACGTCCACGTAATCGGCCTCGATGATGTGCGCCAGCGACATGTCGAGGGGCCGTACGATGGACTCAGGCGTGATGCCGTGCTCTTCGTTATAAGCCTGCTGGATGGCGCGGCGGCGCATGGTTTCGTCCATCGCCTTCTTCATGGAGTCGGTCATGCGATCAGCGTAGAGAACAGCGCGCCCATGCAAGTTGCGGGCGCAGCGGCCCATGGTCTGGATGAGCGATCCCGCGGAACGAAGAAAACCTTCCTTGTCGGCGTCCAGAATGGCCACCAGCGAGACTTCCGGCAGGTCGAGGCCTTCACGCAACAGGTTGATGCCGATGAGAACGTCGAACTCGCCCTTGCGCAGGTCGCGCAGAATTTTTACCCGCTCCAAAGTCTCGATCTCGGAATGCATGTAGCGACAGCGCACGCCGACCTCACTGTAGTATTCGGCCAGGTCCTCAGCCATGCGCTTGGTAAGCGTGGTGACGAGCACGCGCTCACCATTCTCAACACGTGCGCGGATCTCGTGCAACAGGTCGTCAATTTGCCCCTTGACCGGACGCACTTCGACTTCAGGGTCGATCAATCCAGTCGGCCGGATGATCTGTTCGACCACCACGCCGGCGGATTTTGTAAGTTCGTAGGGGCCCGGCGTCGCAGACACGTACACTGCCTGGTTGACGCGGTGTTCGAATTCTTCGAACGTCAAGGGGCGATTATCGAGCGCCGACGGCAGGCGAAAGCCGTACTCGATCAGCGTTTCCTTGCGGGAGCGGTCGCCGTGCCACATGCCGTGCAGCTGCGGGATGGTCTGGTGCGACTCGTCGATGAACAACATGAAGTCGCGCGACACATAATCGAGCAGCGTGGGGGGAGGCTCGCCCGGCAACCGCCCGGTGAAATGGCGCGAGTAATTTTCGATGCCGTGGCAGTACCCGACTTCCTTCATCATCTCGACGTCGAAGCGCGTGCGCTGGTGCACGCGTTGTGATTCCACCAGGCGGCCTTGTTTTTCCAGTTCGACCTCCCACCAGGCGAGTTCCTTCAGGATGGACTCGATGGCGGAATTCTTGGTCTCCGGTTTCATGACGTAATGCGTTTTCGGATAAATCGGCAGCCGCGCGTACTTCTGCTTCACCGTGCCGAAGAGAGGATCGATCTGGGCGAGCGATTCGACTTGATCTCCCCAGAGCTCGATGCGATAGGCATTGTCCTCGTAGGTGGGGAAGATCTCGATGACATCGCCACGCACGCGGAAGGTGCCGCGGCGGAAATCGGTATCGTTGCGCTCGTAAAGAATTTCGACCAGCTTGCGGAGGATGTCCTCGCGCTTGATTTTTTGCCCTTTTTCGAGGAAGAGCAGCATGCCGTAATAGGCTTCCGGCGAGCCCAGGCCATAAATGCAGCTCACGGAAGCGACAATGATGCAGTCACGGCGCTCGAACAGGGACTTGGTAGCCGACAGGCGCAGCTTGTCGAGTTCGTCGTTGATCGTGGCTTCTTTTTCGATATAGACGTCGGCGGCAGGAATGTAGGCTTCCGGCTGGTAATAGTCGTAATACGACACAAAGTATTCGACCGCATTATGCGGGAAAAAGCTCTTGAATTCATGGTAGAGCTGCGCCGCCAGCGTCTTATTGTGCGCGAGCACGAGCGTTGGACGGTTGACCTGCTCGATGACCTTGGCCATGGTGTAAGTCTTGCCGGAGCCGGTGACGCCGAGCAGCACCTGGTGCTTGTCGCCATCAAAGACACCGCGGCCCAGCGACTCAATCGCCTTCTCCTGGTCGCCCCGCGGCTTGTAGTCGGAAACCAGCTTGAAATCAGCCATTGAAAGCTCTTTTAGACACCTGGCCGGCCTTGCTCCGTCGGCGTTTGGCGCCCACAGAAACCAATCTCGACGGGTAGATATCTCTTGATTATAACGCGAGCTTCGGTCCCAACAGTCGCAACGCGCAGAATCACTAAACGTCGAGGCCGATGCTGCGCATCAGTTCCAGGGCGTTGCTCTTGGTGACGACGCCATCGCGCAGGATGTAATCGAACCGCATCCGGCCATCTTCGACATGATCTTCAAAATGGGCGTTGCGGACCCGGCCATCCGGCGCAGTATTAGCGATCGCGGTGAGCGCAAGATCATGGGTGGTGGCGATCCCGATCGCTCTCCGTTCCAGCAGTGCGCGCAGGATTCCTTCCGCGCCGATCTTGCGATCGTGAGAATTGGTTCCGTGCAGCAGTTCGTCGAGCAAGAACAGCACGGGCTTGCCGGCCTCGGTAAGCGACATTACTTGACGCAGGCGAACAATCTCTGCGTAGAAGCCAGAACGGCCGGCCTGGAGCGAATCGGTAACGCGGATCGAAGTTCCCATTCGCACCGGGGACATGGTGAGGCGAGCGGCTCGGACCGGCGCGCCCGCCTGTGCGAGCACCGCGTTGACGCCAATGGCGCGCATGAGCGTGCTTTTGCCGCTCATGTTGGAGCCGCTGACCAGCAGCAGTTGCGTGGGGTTGCCGAGACAAACCCGGTTGCGAACGCAGCCCGCAGCGGGTAAGAGCGGATGTCCGATCGCTTCGGCGTCGAACAGGCCAGGCACACGCTGGGGAACAAATTCAGGGAAGGGATCCGATGGGTGCTCGAAGGCGTATGCAGACAATGAGACCAGCGCCTCGACATCTCCCATCGCGCGCAGCCACTGTCCGACCGAACGGCCGTGCTTCCGGCGCCAGGATTCGGCGGCGAAGGCAACCTGGACCGAGTATAGCAGCGGGATATCGATTAATTTTACGAACAGGTTATGGGTGCTGTTGGCGAGATCGGCGAGCTGGCGAAGCCGCGCCAGGCTGCGCGATGGAGTCATGCCGGAACTCGCCAGTCCGGCGGCGCGAGCGCGAAGCCAGGCTGTGGTGAAGGGTTCCCGTTCAATGCGCGCCATGAGGGCAGAGACGAGCGCGAGTTCATCGGCAGCCGCGCTGAGGGCGTCGAGCACCAGGTGAACCCGGTGCCGTAGCCGGTTGGCGATCAAAGAAGTCGCGGCGACGACCAACAGCAACGGGACCCAGTCACGGTGTAAGCCGCCATAGACCAGCGTTGCCACCCCCGCCAACGCCAGTAAAGCAGCCAATACGCGCAATGCCGGACCTTGCAAGGCAATCGGCGACTCGCCCCATTCCACGAGCCACTCGGGCCGGCGAGGCGAGGGTAAGTCGCCGCCGGTGATGGCAAGGTCTTCGCGAAAATCGAGACGGAAGCGGAGTTCGTCGATTGATTTCTGGCGCGCCTGAACTTCCTCGGCAGGTGCGGCGTCAAGGAGCCAATTGGCGAGGGTCTGTCGGCCCATGGGGGTGCGGGCAGTGCAGAGCAGTTCGAAAAGGCTGCCGCGCCCAAACAGGTCAAGATCTTCAGCGTAGACGTGATCAGGTAAGCGGAACTCTTCGCCGGGATCGCCCGCCCCGGACCAGCGATCCTCGATCCGAGCCAGGCCGCGGCGGTAATAATCGCCGGCTTTTTCGCTGCGTTGCCTGGACCTGATCACGCGATCGTGTACGACAACGAGGACGGCAAACGAGATCACCGGGATGAGCAGCCAATACGGCGAGAAGGAATGCTGCTTGACGTAAAACGCGCCGGCGACGAAGAAGGCGATTACGGCGGCGAGCTTGATGTTGCCAAGCAGGGCCGAGCGGCGGTCGAGGCGTGCGGCTTCAGTGGTGCGGTCCGCGGTGCGGCGGGTGTACTCGGCGAGTGGCGACGTCGTCACGGTTACTTCCAGCGGTGGTCGGTCAATTCGGCGCGAAAAAGGCGATCATCGACCGGGCGGAAATGCTTCGCCATGGCAGGGGTCACAAGTTTGAAGTGGGGAATCTCGCACAGATATTCGGCGATGAACCAGGGATCTTTTTCGGCGGTCATCCAGTGGAGGTGGTCAAAGCGAGCAAGGTTGACCGGGCGCGAGTAGCGGCGGAGAGTGCGCTGCTTGCGGCGGTTGCAATAAAGGTTGAAGAAGGTCAAGGCCAGCTCGCGCAGGCTGCGATGAATGGGCTCCCGATATCGGCAGCCGCTCCAGTTCGATTTGGCGACCGCGCCCCAGTGACCACGAACTTTGAAAATCGCCAGAACGTGGTCGGTGTCGTGGTCCGCTTCCAGGTCCCAGAGCAGCGGGGGGAAGCCGATGACTCGAAGCGCCGCAGCGGCAAAAATCGCGCCTTCCAGGCAATGCGCGGTGCGCTCGTGGAGGACCCTGCGTGGTGACCACGAAGTGTCTTCCAAGTGATAGGGGAGCGAATCGAGAAACTTCTGGACGCCATACGGAGTTTTCAGCGAGCGCAGCTTGCGCAGTTCGGCAGGAGTGAAGCCAAAGGTCGAATTGGTGGACATTGAAGGTTTCAGTTTCAGTTTCGGTTTCGGCAGGACAAGACACGTCGGTCTTTCTCCAGCCGTCACTCGAAACGAACTCTTGAACCTGCAATAATGCGGGTTAAGGCGCGAATGCGCAAGCGCAGATCGAAGGCGGATCATCGCGCGCGCGAGCGCCTACAGTATCGATATGGACGCGACCCAACGATTCTCGAATCGAGTGGAAGACTATGCCCGGTACCGGCCCGGCTATCCGCCGCAGGTGCTGAAGACGATGCAGCGAGAATGCGGGCTGAAACGGGAGTCGGTGATTGCCGATGTCGGATGCGGAACGGGAATTCTGTCGCGCCTGTTTTGCGACGCCGGAAATCACGTGTTCGGAGTGGAGCCGAACGCATCCATGCTGGAGGAGGCGCGGAAGTCTCTGCGGGACTGCGCCAACTTTGTGGCCGTGCTTGGCCGGGCAGAAGCGACCACGCTCAAGTCCGGGCTCGTCGATTTCATTACCGCGGCCCAGGCATTTCACTGGTTCGATTTACACGAAACGCGCCGCGAATTCGCGCGCATCGGGAAAGCCGGCGTATGGGTGGTGCTGCTGTGGAACGAGCGCCGCATGCAGGCCACGCCGTTCATGATCGCTTACGAACAGTTGCTGCTGCGCTTCGGCGTGGACTACCACAAGGTAAAGCCGCTGTGGAACAAGAACTCGCTGCCGGAATTCTTCGCTGACCATAAATTCCAGAAGGCAGTGTTCGAAAATTCGCAGCGATTCGATCGCAAGGGGCTGACAGGACGAATCCTGTCGGCGTCTTACATGCCGCATCGCGGACATCCGAACTTTGCGCCCATGCTGGGAGCGATCGATAATCTCTTCGACGAGTATCAGAAGAATGGGATCGTCAAACTGGAACAGGAGACGAGGATGTTCTATGGGAAGCTGTAACGCGCTCCACGCATTCCGGGATTGCCGAATTACAGAATTGCGGGATCGCAGAAATTAGGAATGATGGCCTAATGCCGACGTTCGACAATTCGCAATACGGAAATCATGCTGTGATCCCGGGGATTTCGGCGTATTCGTCCCCTTCCGGCGGGTGATTTTCAAATACCAGCGGCAGTTCGTGGGGTGAGGTGACCAACACGTCTGGTGGCGCTTGCTCGAGGGAATGCGGCGCAAAGCCGTAGCTTACGCCGCAACTCCACATGCCGGCATTGCGGGCGGTGAGGACGTCGATATCAGAGTCTCCGACGATCAACGTGTCGCCTGGTTCTACCTCGTTTTCTTTCGCCAGAGTCAGCGCCCCGAGCGGGTCAGGCTTCTTGGTGGGAAAGCTGTTGCCGCCGTAAACCTGGGTGAAAAATTCTGCCAAGCCGAGCGCTTCCACGATCGCACGCGAAGGGTTCACCGGCTTATTGGAAAGCACGGCCATGCGACGCTCACTTCCGGCGCCATTGGCCGGAATGCGCACGGCCCGCAAGGCTTCGATGATGCCGGGATACACGACCGTGGTGTCGAGCTTGTGCTCGCGGTAGTAGGCGAGAAAAAAATCAATTGCGGCGCGCAGGTACTTCTCGTCTTCTGGATCGCCCAAAGCGCGGCGGACGAGCATGGGTGCACCGTCGCCGACATAGCTGGCGATAACCTCCAGCGGCAACTCGGGACGGCCGAAATGACGCAGCATGCCATTCACGGAATTGGCAAGGTCAAGACGCGAATCGACCAAGGTGCCGTCCAGGTCGAAAATGACCAGCCGGATCGTATCTCCCGGAACGCGCTTGTTGATTTTTAACATCTGACGAAAGTAACCGGGCGGCAATCCCCCGCTATCCAATTGAGTATATCCGCTGTTTGCGCAGGCATTTACAATGTCGCCTGGCACATCTAAGGGGTTGAGGAACCGCGCATGGCAACTACCAGAACCGAGCCGAAGACGGCGCGGCGCGAGAGCAAGCCCGAGCGCAGCTATGAAGGGCTGACGGCGGAGCAACTGGTCCGCATGTATCGCCTCATGTTCATGTCTCGGCGTGTGGACGATCGCGAAATCCTGCTCAAACGGCAGCAGAAGATTTTTTTCCAGATCTCCGGCGCCGGACACGAGGCCCTGGGCGTCGCAGCAGGAATGGCGCTGAAGGGCGGCTACGACTGGTTTTATCCCTATTACCGCGACCGCACGCTATGTCTGACATTGGGCATGACGCCGTACGAGCAGCTGCTGCAGGCCGTGGGCGCCGCCGAGGATCCCGCGTCGGGCGGGCGACAAATGCCGTCTCACTGGGGCAGCAAGAAACTGAATATCGTCACCCAGTCCTCGCCGACCGGCACCCAGCTTCTCCAGGCGGTGGGCTGCTCCGAGGCTGGACGCTACTTCACTCGCCATCCAGAAGCGGCGAAAAAGAAGAGGGGCGATTACCGCGAGTTCAAGGATGTCATCTTCCATCCCGACGAAGTGGTGTACGTCTCGTGCGGAGAGGGCACCACCAGCGAAGGCGAATTCTGGGAGGCCATGAACACCGCCTCAACGGGCAAGCTGCCGCTGCTGTTCTTGGTCGAAGACAACGAATACGCGATTTCCGTGCCAGTCGAAGTGCAAACGCCCGGCGGCAACATCTCGCGGCTGGTAGCCAATTTTCCGAATTTTTATTTCGCCGAAATCGATGGCACCGACGCCATTGCGAGTTACGCAGCCATGACCAAAGCGGCAGGGTACATCCGCGCCGGCAACGGGCCGGCGTTCGTACACGGCCACGTCGTCCGTCCGTACTCACACTCGTTGTCCGACGATGAGCGGCTCTACCGGCCCACTTCGGAGCGTGAAGACGAAGCTAAACGCGATCCGATCACGCGCTTGCAGCTGCTGTTGCTGCGTGAGGGCATCCTTGACGAGGAGGGAATCAACAAGCTGGAGAAGGAGGTCGAGGAAGAAGTGCAGGAAGCAAGCGACCGTGCCGCGACCGCCGCATTCCCGGAAGCGAAGAGCGTAACCAACTTCGTGTACTCACCGAATGTCGACCCACGCTCCGAAAGCTTCCACACGCAGCCGCAGTTCCCGCATGCCGAGCCCGGCAAGCCAGCGCCCGGTGACAAGACCATGGCTGACCTGATCAACGCCACGCTGAAGGACGAGATGCGGCGCGACGAACGGATCGTGATGTTTGGCGAGGACGTGGCGGATTGTTCGCGCGAGCAGTACCTGCAGCAAAAGCTGATTAAGGGCAAAGGCGGCGTATTCAAGCTGACGTCCGGACTGCAGTGCGAATACGGCTCCGACCGCGTGTTCAATTCGCCTCTCGCCGAGGCCAACATTATCGGAAGGGCGATCGGCATGGGCACCAGGGGCCTGAAGCCGGTGGTGGAAATCCAGTTCTTCGACTACATCTGGCCGGCGATGCAGCAACTGCGCAATGAAATGCCGCTGATCCGGTGGCGTTCGAACAACGCTTTCTCGTGCCCCCTGGTGGTACGCGTCGCCATTGGCGGGTACCTGACTGGCGGCTCGATTTATCACTCGCAATGCGGCGAGAGCATCTTCACCCACATTCCCGGATTGCGAGTGGTGTTTCCGTCGAACGCGCTGGACGCAGCCGGGCTGCTGCGCACCGCCATCCGTTGTGACGACCCGGTCCTGTTCCTGGAGCACAAGCGGCTCTACCGTGAAACGTTCGGACGCGCACCCTATCCGGGGCCGGATTTCATGCTGCCGTTCGGAAAGGCCCGCGTCGTGCAGCACGGGGAAGACCTGACGGTCGTGACCTACGGCGCGGTGGTGCCGCGGGCGCTGCAGGCGGGGCAACGGCTGGAGCGCGAGCATGGACTCAAAGTCGAGCTTCTCGATTTGCGCACGCTGAATCCATACGACTGGGAGGCGGTGGCGGCGTCGGTGCGCAAGACCAGCCGAGTGATCGTGGCGCATGAAGACACGCAGAGCTGGGGCTACGGCGCCGAGATTGCTGCGCGCATTGCCGATGAACTCTTTGAGCACCTGGACGCGCCCGTGAAGCGGGTTGCGGCAAAGGACACCTTTGTCGCTTATCAGCCGATTCTCGAAGACGAGATCCTGCCGCAGTCGGAGGACCTATACCGGGCCATGCTCCAGCTCTCGGAATTCTGAGTTACGGTTCCGTTCAGGCCTTCAGCAGATTCACTGGAAATGCGGGAGCTGCAACTCCCGCATGACAACCCATACCTCCCTCCTGGATTCTTACTAACCCCAAATCAAGACCGATTGAGATCAGCTCGACCGAAACCCTACTTCCAAAGAAGGAGAACCCTGTGAAAATCGAGAACCTGCAACAACTATTTGTGGATGAACTTCAGGACTTGTACTCAGCGGAAAAGCAGATCATCGAAGCGTTGCCGAAGATGGAGGAAAAGGCTTCATCTGGTGAATTGCGCCAGGCTTTCAACAAGCACCTGGAGCAATCGCGCGTGCACCTGCAGCGCCTGGACCGCGTTTTCGACCAGCTCCGAGGCGTCGATCGTGAGGATAAAACCTGCGATGGCATCAAAGGGATCATCAAGGAAGGCGAAAAGCTGATCAAGGACGCAAAGGATCCGGACACGCGGGATGCGGGCATGATTGCCGGCGCGCAGCGAGTGGAACACTACGAAATTGCAGCGTATGGAACGGTGCGCACCTATGCCGCCCTGCTGGGGCAGCAGGAAGTTGCGCGTATCCTGCAGGAGACGCTTGACGAGGAGAAGGAAACCGATCGCCTGCTGAACCAGATCGCAGAACGGATTAACGTGGAAGCGCGTGCGGCATAGCTCAATGACATAAACATTCCCCACTCCCGTGGCGCCCAGTGGGCGGTACGGAGTGGGGATAATTTTTAGCGCCCGCGATCGAGAGTGGGCCTTCCGCTGAAGATGGTGTCGAGCGAGATGGGTCCGGCGCCGAAGAAAATCAACGCGAATGCGATTGCCACCACGGCCAGAGGAAATTCAAAACCGCCGGGCCCGCGCAGGCCCGCTTTCGCATGCACTTTCACGATGGCAACCGCCAAGTCGATCGTGATGGCCAGCGCGCCCAAGCGCGTCAAAACGCCGAGCAATACCAGGATGCCGCCCCCGAACTCGGCCGCTGCCGAAAGATAGGCCATCCACGCCGGGAAGCCAATGGCGGACACCAGTGACTCGTGCCGCGGCATTCCGCCGAAAACCTTCTGCGAGCCGTGCGCGATCATGATCGTCGCCAGAACCAGGCGCAGGATCAGCAGGGCCAGAGGCTGCAGACGGTCGAGATACTTGGTCAACGCTTTCATCTCTCTTCGTAATGAATTTGGATGCCGCGGCGAGCCATGGCAGCCAGAAACGCTTCCGCCGGGACATCCAATTCCTGCCGGACCGCGCCGCGCGTTGCGATTTCACCGGCGGCGAGCATCTGCACGATGATCGAAGCCGGCCATGCGGTCGTGCGCATCATCGAGGTCATTCCGGTGCGCGGGTCGTAGTGGTCCACCAGGGTGAACGAGAGAACGCGAGCCGGGCGTTTCTCCGCCAGCAACGCGCGCAGGCCGCCGGGACGCTTTTCGTGCACCTCGATGCGCAGGATAGTGATGTCAGGATCCATGCCCGCGAAGCGTTCCTCGAACAACTGGGCCATCAGTTCGCGCGGGCCGACCTCAACTTTTCCCAATTTCCTTTTCTCTTTTGCAAACAGACCCAGGTCATAGAGCGCGCGAATCATCGCCAAGTGACCGCGGTAGCGCAGCGTCTTCTCGAAACATTCACCCACCTTGCCGCGATAGGTTTCGGGCAGCGTTGAGGTGCCTCCCGAAGTGTGGAATGCTTCCAGCGGTGGAAAGCCTTCGAGGCGGAAGACCTCGGGCTCGGTAAGCGGCTCGATTTCGACGATCTTTCCGTTGCGCAGGATTTTCGCTGGTTCGGCGTATTCGTTGATGAGACCTTCTACGGAAAACACGAGCTGGTAGTTGAAAGGTGGCTTAGGATTTTCAGGCAGTCCGCCGACATAGATTTTCAGCGCGGCGGCCTCGCCGCCGATCCTCCGCATCAATTCGCCCGCAAGAATTGACGCCATGCCGGGGGAGAGGCCGCAATCGGGCGCAAGGGCGACGTCACGCTTGGCGGCCTTGCGGTCGAGAGCGAATTCCTGGCGGACGACGGTGTTGTTTCCCCCGAGGTCGGCGAAGTGGCAACGAGCCTCCACCGCCGCGCGTGCCAGACCCAGATTGAAGAAGTACGGCACCGCGGAGAGCGCGGCATCATGTCCGCGCATCAGTTTCACAGCCGATTTTTCGCTTCGCGCGTCGACCTCGACGGCCCGCACTTTTTTCGTTCCGGCCAACTTGTTGATGTGCGTTGCCGCTTCTCTGGCGCGCTTGCGGTCCATGTCAGCCAGCGTGACCGACTCCACCGTTTCCGCGCGCGCCATGTCGTATGCTGCCGCCGATCCCATCATGCCTGCGCCGATCACCAACAGCTTCAACTCCGCACCTCCCTACCGGAGGCAGGTTATCGAACCAGCGGGTGCAAGCGCAATGCGAGCGCCGGAATCGGCCCAACCGCCAGGTGAGGTTATTCCTGCCAGCCGCCGAGCGAGGCACGCAACGGGTCGAGTCGGAGACCGCGTTCGCGAAGGATGAGCGCGGCAAGGGAAGTATCGGAGTGGAGCAATCCGAGCAGCAGGTGCTCGGCTCCGATCTGGCGTGAGTTGAGGCCGCGAGCTTCACGCGCCGCCGCCACCAGGGCGCGCTGCGCATCGTCACTGAAGGGAAGGTCATCGCGGTAATCCACGATGGCCCCGCCGCCGACGCGGTCCCTGATCTCCTCCCGAATGGCTTGGTGCGAATCGGCAGGCAAGTAGCGCACGATCGCTGGCACGGCGACATGCAGCAGCCCAAGAAGCAGATGCACGGGTTCGATGGTCGGCGATTGCAAGCGTTCGGCCTCGACGCGCGCAAAGGCGATGGCACGTTGCGCTTCGCTAGTGAAGCGAGTTTCACGATGTCGCGCCGAGCGCAGCAGCCACAGATAAGCAAACAAAAGCAGCAGCACCGCCGCCAGCGCAGCCAAGTCGGCGCCGGTGACGTTGTATCGCAACCCGCCTACCGGCAGTCTGAATACAACCCTGCCCATCACTTCTACTATACGGTGTTTGTGCCGCCGGGATCAGGCGATCCCGAGTTCATCCGGCGACTCCAGTGGAGTGCCGCAGGCACGGCAAATCACTGCCGAGCAGTCGCCGCAGGTGAGCGGGTCGGAGACTTCGCGGGCGCAATTGGGGCAATAGAGGATGGGCAGCTGAGTCTGCGGCCGGTTGGGATCAGCCATCGGCGCGTTACTGTAGCACACGTGCACGAAATGAAATCTCCTCGCTACAATAAAGGCATGACTCCCGAACAGCAGCTACGCGATGAGTTCAACCACTGGGCCGAGACAGGCCGCGGCGCGGAGATGGAAAAACACCATCTCGACATCACCGAAAAAACGATCCGGATCATGGACCTGCGGCCGGGCGAGCGTGTCCTGGATTTGAGCTGCGGCACCGGCTGGGCTACGCGCCTGCTGGCCCGCCTGGTCGGCGAAGGGCCGCAAGGCTTTGGGCAAGTGATCGGCGTTGACATTTCTGACGAAATGATCCGCCAGGCGCGCGTCGCGTCGAGAGATTTCGAAAACGTCATGTTCATATGGGGCTCGGCGCAACAGATTCCCTGGGAAGAGAACTTCTTCGACAAAGCGCTATCGGTCGAGGCCTTTTATTATTATCCCGACCAGGAGCGCACGCTCGCGGAGTTGTTCCGCGTGTTGGCACCGCGCGGCCGGTTTTTCCTGCTTATCAACCTGTACAAAGACAATCCTTATTCCCTGCGTTGGGTAGAGGAGTTGAAGATCCCTGTCCACGTGCGTTCCGAGGCCGAGTACGTGCAGTTACTGAAGGCGCATGCTTTCGAAGATGTCGAAGCCATGCGCATCCCCGACGAGACACCCACACCCGATGAATACAGTGGAAAGTGGTTCCGCAATGCCGCGGAGCTTCGCGATTTCAAACGTATTGGAGCGCTGCTGCTGACCGGGCGCAAGCCGGACGTTCGCTCGATGGCTCCTGCCTACCAGATCTACTGAAATGGATTTACGAATCGGCGCGGATGTAGGACACTGGGGCCACCGTGCCCGCCACCGAAGCTCCAAAGCGTAAACCCATCCATCTTTCGGAACCCTTTCGTCCCTTGCCAGTCCGCTTTTTTGAATTGTGGGAGCACAACGGATGGCGCGTCAAGGTGTATGGAACATCAAGCCAGCATCAACGACCTGCGCAATCGCTGGTTGACACCGCGAAGCGCATCGCGGCACAGCGGCTGCCCGTTGCGTGCGACGACAACGGCGCGCATAGCGTCGGATTCCTTGCCATCCATGAGGGTCGTGACGCCAACTTTGTTTTTGTTGCCTGGTGGAGCCGGGAAAACGAGTTGCAGCGCTACGTTTACCGCTCGGCAACCGGAAATCCGGAAGCGCTGGACGACGTCACCGCCACAGGATGTTTTGGGACGGTCTGGGACCTGCAGATTCTCTGGTTTGAGCGCAACGCCTGGGTCGAGAAGGTGCTCGGAAACGCGCGCGGGCCGGACATCGAAGCCTACCTAAAGAAATTGTTGAGCGACCAGGCCTGAGCTACGCCGCTTTTCCTGGCTTCCCAGAATCCAACCCGATTTGCCGCTCCAGCAATTTCTCCTCGCGGGTGGCGAAGGAATCCTCCGTGCAGGGGTCGGGAAGACTGGAAGGCGGATCGCTTGTGGGGAAGCTGTCGGCGATCGTCTTGTCGAGCATCTTGTCGCGAATGGATTCCGGCGCCAACGCAACGAGCCGGTCTTCGGGATCGCGTGGAGTTTCTTCTTGGAACGTGACCTGCGGCTCGGCGGCGAATTTCGTCATCGTGACAAACCTCCCGGTATTGGATGCTCGCGAATTGCGGAAGGAAGCGGGCAACCCGCCTCCACAAGACATCTTCGCGCCTGCCTTCTCCATCCCATTCTTGAATCACCTATAACCAGGAGCACACATGCGAACACGATGGACGATGATTGCTGTCACTTTGCTATTCGCGACCGGAATGGCCGTGGCGCAAAGCACAGCCGGTACAACACCGGGTCAGGCAACCGGAGCAGCCGGCACCACCGCCACTCCGGCCCAGGGCACCAACACAACGCCATCAACCACCGGCACAAACAACACGGCGACGACCACCGGTATCACTCCGTCGAATACCACTACCGGCGTCACCGGCCCGACGACCACCACCGGCACTCAAGTTGGAAATACTGCCGGGACTGGGACGAATCAAGCCGGAACCACTAGCGTTCCGAGCGCCACCTCCAGCACCGGGGCAACCGGCACGAGCGGAGTTTCGAATCCGTGCCCGGTGACGCCGAATCTCGGTGCGGGCACCACCGCCACCGGAACGGGTGCGGGCACGACTGCCTCCGGAACAGGTGCCGCGACCACGGCCACTGGAACGGGCGCGACAACCAATCCGTCCACAACCGGCGCCACTGCGACCACTGGAGGAACCACCACGACGCCGAGCGGCACCGTAACCGGCACAACTCCAGGCGCTTCCAGCACGTCTGCCAATCCGAGCTCGGCGACGAGTCCCAAGACCACCACCAGTGCGACGGTTGGCACTGGCGGCATGGCGAACTGCCCGCCCCGATAAATTGACAGTCCACTCTTATGAGAAGAGACCGCCGCGGCGCTGACCGCGGCGGATTTCTTTACACCGATCATTTCCCGGGACTAGCATTGTCGGATGGTGGCAAGGGGTGAATCGTGGCTTCAGGCAATGATCTGATTGCAGGCATCAAGGCGAATGACCTCATCCGCGCCCGGGAAGCTTTGCGGGCCAATCCTGCACTCGCGACCGAACGCGACGAAAACGGCATTTCCGCGGTAATGAACGCACTTTATCGCGGTCAGACCGTGGTCGTGCAACTGCTGCTTGCATCGGGTATCTCCCTCGACGTGTTCGAAGCGGCGACGCTGGGCAACATCGCTCGTTTGCGGGAGTTGCTGGATGAGAACCGCGCGCAAGTGAATTCCTGGTCCCCCGATGGCTTCACCCCTCTCCATTTGGCTTGCTTTTTTGGACAAGAAGAAGCAGCGAAGTTCCTGTTAGACCGTGGCGCGGAGGTGACGGCGATAGCGCAGAATCCAATGCGCGTGCAACCTCTGCACAGCGCTGCCGCGGGACGCCGATTGCCTATCGTCCGCGTGCTGCTGGAGCGCGGAGCGCCCGTGAATGCGCGTCAGCACTTGGGCTGGACGGCGCTGCATGAAGCGGCGAACCAGGGAAATCGTGAAATGGCGGAGTGTTTGCTGCGGCACGGGGCCGATCCAGCTGCGGGCAACGATGAGGGAAAGACCGCCATCGAGATCGCGAACGAGCGCGGGCACACTGAACTGGCGCAGATGTTCAGCCGGAAGCGGGCGGCCGGTTAGTCTTCCGCGTTGACCGCCGGATCGAACGGGGATTCCAGTTCCAGCAAGTCGGCATGGCTGTGGTTGCCTGACTGGATTTCTTCCCGGTTCGTCCGTCTGCGGCACTCGAAGCAGATAATGATCGCTTCTTTCATTGGTTCACCCCAGTTGCATCAACTGTAGCCGCATCGACACGCGGGAGAAACGTTGCGCCCGTAACCAGGTTGGGTCACGAAGGTAATGTCCGGCGGCAAATGTTGAGCTTGGAGGAGTTGGAGGCCGGATCGGATTCCACGATTTTTTCAATAGCTCGTCGCTTATTTTCCGCTTGCGGGAGTTGGGGAACGCGGTGGCACGGGCAATGCGCTTTCCTCCCACGCTGTGTACCAGAGGTTGAGCAGCATCTGCGCGCCGGCGGCCAGGCGCTGGCGCAGGAATTGGCGTGATTCCGGAGTGCCCGTGTCCTTCCATTCGCCAGCCTTTTCGAGTTGATAGACCTTTTCGACCAGATGGTTGGAATCGCGAAGGTATTGCAGGTAATCGTGCCAGGGATCCTTCTGGCGTACAGGCTCCTGCACCAGGCTCGCGATCTCCATCTGGTCCAGCGTGCGAGTGACAAAGCGTCCTTCAAACTCTGCGTGAATGCCCTTCTGCGTGGTGTAGCCGTTCGGGTTGGGACCGACCCAACCGTCGTAACTGATCGTGGTGTGCAGGGGGTTGGACCCGTCAGCAACGTAGTGCCCGAGCCATCCCGCGTACAAGACGGCGTTCTGCTCGACCGCTTCGGTCGGCAGGTTCTGCTGCTTCATACGCCGGTATTCACGGAAAGCGACTTTCAGCCGATCATAAATCTCGATCGTAATGTAGGGCTGCGTGCCAACCGTTTCCGGCAGAAACTCGTCGCCGTTTTTTTTCGCGGCCACGCGCTTGGCATAGAGCAGGCGGTAATAATCGTAGCGTCCCTGGGGAAGGTCAGGAACGTCGGCAACCATCTCCATGTTGAGGTAGTGGTCGGGCTCTTGTGAATTCTTGAGAGAGAACTCGGAACGCTCGCGCCAGCGATCCGGTTCCGGGCCGAGGTAGGCGAGGCGTTCGGCGGCCAGGCGCATGAAAGAAGGCATGCTGGCGGGCACCTTCAGCGCCGCGGTCCGATTGATCAAGACGTGCCCGTTGTCCCACCATGGAGAAGCGGGCTGAATGGCAAGAATCGTCAGAACGATGACCAGGAAAATGCGTTGCACAACCGGGCGCATGAAATCTCCAGGTTTTGATCGTGTCCCGTTTGCCCCACCAGCAAGTGCGGAATGTTGGGCTGAGGAGTTTTATTCGGGAACCGCATACTGTAACAGAGCTGAACGGATTCAACGCGGTAGAATCGCGACAGGCCATGGATGATGCCAACGGCAATGATCGCAAAGACGCCCGGCTGGTGGAACTGGGTCGGGGCGCGCGTCCGTTCCTGGTTGCTCGCGGCGAACTCGCGAGTCAACCTCGCTTGGCCCGCTCGGCATGGATCCTCGCGGTTGCATCGGGCGTGCTGCAGAGCCTCATCTATCCCCTGCCTGCATTAAGTTTCCTCGCCTGGCTTGCCTTAGCACCCGTCTTCGTGGCCATTGTGCGCGGCCAAAAAGTAGCCGGGGAGGACTTCGCGCCGGTCAGCGCCCGCCAGGGTTTTCTGCTCGGTTATGTGGGCGGGGTGATTTGGTCGTTTGGAACGACGTACTGGATCTACCACGTCATGCACAGCTATGGCGGGCTGGACGGTCCCACCTCATTGGGTGTCCTGATTCTGTTTTGCCTTGCGCTGGGCGTGATGTGGGGGGTCTTCGGCCTGCTGCTGGCGATCCTGGCCAAGGGCCTGCTGCGCCAGAAGGCGTTGTTGCTGGCGCCGTTCCTGTGGGTGCCGCTGGAGATCGTCCGCGGATTCCCTTTCGATTTTCCCTGGGATCCGCTCGGCACTGTGGTGGTGAATAACATTCCGCTGACCCGCATCGCGACCGCAACCGGGGTCTACGGCCTGTCTTTTGAAATCGTTCTGGTCAACACCGCATTCGCCGCGGCCTTCCTGGTAGACGCGAAACGGCGTCGCATGGTGCTATTGGCAACCATATGTGTGGCTGGCTTGCTGCAAGCGGGCGAACTAGTGCAGCCGGCGCGGCTCCCCGCCGATCGCACCGCCCGGCTGGTGCAGGCGAATATACCGATCCTCAACGGCGAGCAGTGGACCTCACAATATTTCCAGAGTACCTTGCGCGAACTGAACGAACTCAGCGTGCCGCGACCCGGCGAACTCGGCCCCACCGAGTTGTCGCCCGACCTGATCGTGTGGCCGGAGTCGCCGGCGCCGTTCTTCATCAACAATCCCGAGTTTCGAGCTGCCGTCAGCGAAGTTGCGCGCCGCACCCACGCGACGCTGGTGGTGGGCAGCCTGGGCTTGCCCAACGGTACTCAGTCAGCGTCACAGCTGTACAACTCGGCCGCGGTTATTGCCCCGAGCGGCGACTGGATCGCACGGTACGACAAGATCCACCTTGTGCCCTTTGGCGAGTATGTTCCCTTCAAGCGCCTGTTGAGCTTTGCCGGCAAACTCACGCGCGAGGTTGGCGACTTCATTCCCGGCACATCGCGCCAACCCCTCGCTCTAGGCGACTACCGCATGGGCGTCTTTATCTGCTACGAGGCGGTGTACCCGGCGGAAATCCGCGAGTTCGCGAAAAACGGCGCGCAGGTCTTCGTCAACATCTCCGACGACGCCTGGTTCGGCCAGACCGGCGCGCCGGTGCAACACCTGAACCAGGCGCGCATGCGCGCGATTGAAAACAATCGCTGGCTGGTGCGCGCCACCGATACCGGCATCACCGTTGCTATCGATCCCTATGGCCGCGTGGTGGCGCAGGCTGCGCGCAACGTGAGGACTTCCATCGACGTGCCTTACAGCGTCGTGCGCGGTACCACGTTTTACACCCGGCACGGAAACTGGTTCGTCTGGCTGTGTGCGATAATTTCCTTGATAGCGTTGCTCGCAACTCTGCCCTTTGTTCGTCACCTGTTATTCGAGGGCTGGCATTTCAATCGATGAATTGCCACCTTACCTTTAGGGTCGGCACCGGACTGGACAGAGCCCGCCGGGCGGCAGTTCATAGCCCGGCCCGTAAGTGCCGGGACCGAGCGTAATTTCATTCTGAGTCCCGTAGGGACGGTACGAGATGCTGGAAGAATTCGAACAGCAATATCTCCCGTTGCGCGACAAAGTGCGTGAGCTGCGGGAGTATCTTTGACGTTCCCCGGCTGCGCGAGCAGATGCAGCGGGTGGAAAAAGAAGCTTCCAACCCCAACCTCTGGTCGAATCCTGAAAAATCCCAGACTGTGATGCGGGAGCGCAAGCGCCTGGAGGACATGCTGTCCACGGAAGCCGAACTGGCGCGCCGCATTAGCGATCTCGACGCCTATTTCGAACTCGGACGCGAAGGCGAGGATGTTTCCAACGACCTGCAGCGCGAGCTTGCGTCGCTGCGTGATCGCGTCGAGAAGCTTGAAACTGAAACGCTGCTCTCCGGCGAGAACGATGCGCGCAATGCGATCGTCACCATCCACCCTGGCGCCGGCGGCACCGAGTCGCAGGACTGGGCCGAGATGCTGCTTCGCATGTACATGCGATGGGCGGAGCGCCAGGGCTTCAAAGCCGAACTGAACGATTACCAGCCCGGCGAAGAAGCGGGCATCAAGTCGGCTACTTTCACGGTCAACGGAGATTACGCTTATGGGCTGATGACCAGCGAGATCGGCGTGCATCGCCTGGTTCGCATGTCGCCCTTTGACCAGGCCAAGCGGCGCCACACTTCCTTTGCCAGCGTCTTTGTGTCGCCGGAAATCGATGAGTCCATCCAGGTGGACATCCGGCCGGAAGACCTGCGCGTCGATACCTATCGATCCGGCGGCAAGGGCGGACAACACGTCAACACCACCGATTCGGCCGTGCGCATCACGCACTTGACCACCGGCATCGTCGTGAGCTGCCAGAACGAGCGATCGCAGCACAAGAACCGCGATCGCGCCATGAGCATGCTGCGCTCCCGGCTTTACGAGCATGAATTGGAAAAGAAGCGCGCTCAGAGCAAGAAGATCGAGGACTCCAAACTCGAGATCGATTTCGGCTCGCAGATCCGGTCCTACGTGCTGGCGCCCTATCGCATGGTCAAGGACCTGCGCACTCGTTTCGAGATGGGGGATGTAGACCGCGTGCTCGACGGAGACCTGCAGCCCTTTATCCGGGCTTACTTGCTCATGCGGCGCAGCGAGCAGCAACAGTTAAACACCTAGGGCTTCACCCTGCTATGGTGACAGCATCTTCTCAAGATTTTTCGGCCGTCCGGCTTGGGCGAAGACTCGAGTACCTCACCCTGGCGTGGAACTCGCTCGAAGCGTTCGTCGCCATCGTGGCTGGCGTCATCGCCGGCTCTATCGCGCTGGTCGGGTTTGGGCTTGATTCCGTCATTGAGTGCTTCTCCGGCGGCGTCCTGCTATGGCGGCTTCGGGCGGGAGAAGAAGGCGAGCGGCGAGAACAATTGGCGCTGCGGCTGGTCGGCCTGAGCTTTTTCGCGCTCGCAATGTACGTTACGTATGACGCTGTCGCTTCACTGGTGAAGCATGAAAAGCCGGAAAGCAGCTGGTTCGGTATCGCGGTTGCGATCGCGTCATTGATTGCCATGCCGCTGCTTGCGCGTGCCAAGCGGCGGGTTGCGGCCCAATTGAACAGCAGCGCGCTGCGCGCAGATTCGCGCCAAACCGACATCTGCGCTTATCTCTCGGCCATTCTGCTCGGGGGACTGCTGCTGAATGCGCTGTTGCGGTGGTGGTGGGCCGATCCCGTCGCCGGGCTCATCATGGTGCCGATCATCGCTCGCGAGGGCCTGGAAGCTCTGCGCGGAAAAACTTGCTGTGAGTCCCCAACATGCGATAGGAATCATGGGTAAGCATTCATGCCCGATTCTCACAAGCTCAAGAAGCGCATCCTCTCTCGCCCACTGAGCGAGAAGTTCAACGACGCGCTGGTCTATGCAGCTCGCCTGCACCGCGACCAGCCGCGCAAGGGGCAGGACATCCCTTACCTCGGGCACCTGCTGGGGGTGGCCTCGCTGGTGCTGGAATCCAGTGGCGATGAAGAGATGGCGATCGCTGCGCTTCTCCACGACGCGGTCGAAGACCAGGGTGGACGGCCGCGCCTGGAGGAAATCCGCAGGATATTCGGCGCCAAGGTTGCGCGCATTGTGAACGGCTGCACCGACTCTGATGAAATCGATCCCGACTGCAAGGCGCCATGGTGCGAGCGCAAGGAGAAGTACATCGCCCACGTCGAGCGCGAAGCCGATGCCGAGGTGAGGCTCGTGTCCGCGGCGGACAAAGTCCACAATGCCCGAGCCATTCTCTCCGACCATTACGAGATTGGCGACCGCGTCTTCGACCGTTTCAGCGGAAAGAAGCAGGGCACGTTATGGTATTACCGCGCCCTGGTAGGCGCATTTCGCATCGCCGAGGGACGCGACGATGCAGATCAAGCGGCTGCTCACGGCCGCAAACGCCTGGTGAACGAATTGTCACGCGTGGTCGAGGAACTGGAACGGCGCGCCGGCGGCCCAGGAGTGAACCCATGCCGCGGATGATCGACCTGATCAAGCAATCCGAGGTGCCGGCTAACGTAGTGCGCTCAGCCGCGAAAGGCGCGCTCGCCCTTCCACCCGCCGAGATGATCGAGATTCTCGTACACCTGGCCTCCACTCCGATCTTCGGGGAGGATGCCCGCCTCACGCTCGCCGGCTGGGACGAGGCCGCCTGTCGCCAAGTCTGCTCCGATCCCGACAGCCCCAGGGAAGTTCTCGATTATTTTCTGAAAAACCGGCGGCCCCGCCTGATGCCGGCGCTGCTCGACAACCCCGCGACCCCGGAATCGGCATTGCTGGAAATGGCGCAGGAACATTCCACCGAGTCAGCGCAGTTGCTGCTGGCGACCGCTCGCGCCAGGGCATCGCGCGAAATTTTGCAGGCGCTCAGTTCGAATCCGGCCCTGCTGGCCTCGCAGGTGCAGCAAGTGAAAGCGGCGCTCGAACAGATGCCGCCACCGGAGACTGCGCCCGAGCACGCGGATGACCTCGTGGTCGAGGAAGCCGCCATTCAATATATAGCGGAGCACGCTGACGAAATCGCGGCCGACGAGGGCAAAGAGTTTCAATTGGTCGGGGAAGATGAATCCGAGGCGCCGCATGCCGAAGAGGCGCCGGCGCCGCCACCAGTGCAAGACTCCGGACACAGGATTGCGAAGCCTTCGAATAGGGATCAGGAGCGCATCTCGCCGTTACAGAAGATTGCGCGCCTGACCGTCGCCGACCGCGTGCAGTTGGCGATCAAGGGGAACAGGGAGGAGCGCTACATCCTGATCCGTGATGCTTCCAAGGTCGTCTCTTCCGCCGTGCTCGAGTCACCGAAGGTGAACGAGCAGGAAGTTGAAGTTTTCGCTTCCATGAAAAACGTGCAGGAGACAGTCCTTCGTGGCATTGCCGGAAAACGAAAGTACATCAAGATCTACGCCGTCGTACGGGCCCTGGCCAACAATCCGCGCTGCCCGCTCGATGTGCAACTCAACATCGTCAAGAACCTGCTGAACATGGACTTGCGCGCGCTGTCGATGAACAAAAATGTCACCGACACCATTCGCAAGGTCGCACTTAAATTGTTCCGGGAGCGCACCGAGAAGAAGAGCGCATTGGAGTGATCGATGCGTAGTCGGCATTCGGCCGGCCGGTCGCGTCGTTATATGTATCGTCATGCGACCTCTGGTCGCCGTGCGGATGCTATACAATGGCCGGTTGCCGGCGGAGTATCACGTGCCCCTCACGAAGTCCGATCAGATTGGCGACCTTCTTAAGAACGCGCGAAACATAGCCGTCGTCGGGCTCTC
Organism: Terriglobales bacterium; assembly: GCA_035691485.1. Classification (NCBI taxonomy): domain Bacteria; kingdom Pseudomonadati; phylum Acidobacteriota; class Terriglobia; order Terriglobales; species Terriglobales bacterium. The sequence goes on along the minus strand of DASSIZ010000069.1, from coordinate 148,021 downwards.
CGACAGCCCCTTGCGTGCCAGTCACGGGGTGGCTGCGTACATGCAGTTGCAGGGTTACCGCATCATTCCGGTGAATCCCACGATCAGCGACGTACTTGGAGAGCCGGCATATGCCTCGCTGCTCGACGTCAAAGAAAAAATCGATGTCGTAAACATCTTTCGGCGGCCGGAGTACGTGCCCGAAGTCGTGGACCAGGCAATCCAGTTGAAAGTTCCCGCCATTTGGATGCAGGAGGGTGTGGTGCACCAGCAGGCGGCTGAAAAGGCACGCCGCGCGGGCATTTTCGTGGTGATGGACCACTGTATTCTCAAGGAACACCGCGCCCGCTTCGGATAACCTGGTAGGTGGGAGTTGGTAGCTGGTAGCTCGGGGGAGTTCGGAGTCCCCAGCTACGAGCTAACCAGCTACGAGCTACTGTCTGTTTCAGTATTTAATTTCTGCGCCTTCCGCCTGCGCCTGATCTCTTCGATTCGCTCCCGAATCCGTTTCTCCACCCCTTCCGCGGTCGGATGGTAGTAGCTACGATTGCGCAAATTGTCCGGCAGGCATTGCATGTCGGCGACTTTTTCCGCGGTATCGTGCGCGTACTGATAGCCAGCGCCATATCCGAGCTCCTTCATCAGTCCCGTCGGCGCATTGCGCAGGTGCAGCGGCACCGGTTCTGCCGCCGTCTTTTCGACGTCCTCCTGTACCGAGCCATAGGCGGTGTAGAGCGCGTTCGACTTCGGCGCGATTGCCAGATATACCGCAGCCTCGGCCAGCGCGAGATTCCCTTCCGGCATGCCAATGAAGTCGACCGCATCGCGCGCGGCCATGCACAGCGAGAGCGCATTGGGATCGGCTAGTCCGATGTCCTCCACCGCCATGCGTACCAGGCGTCGCGCCACGTACAGCGGGTCCTCTCCCGCTTCCAGCATGCGCCCCAGCCAGTAGAGAGATGCGTCGGGATCGCTGTTGCGCACCGACTTGTGCAGCGCCGAGATCAGGTTGTAGTGCTCTTCGCCGGTCTTGTCGTAGAGGAGCACCCGCCTTTGGAGCGCGTCATGAACCAGCGAGTCGGAGATCTCTCCGTTTTCGCCCGCGCTGGCGGCCGCAACTTCCAGCACGTTATACGCAGACCGCGCATCGCCGCTGGAATAGGCGGCAATCTTCTGCAGCACTTCATCATTGGCCCGCAGGTTCATCTCACCCAGTCCGCGCTCGCGGTCCTCCAGAGCGCGCCGCAATAGCAGCACGATCTGCGCTTCCGTAAGCGGGTTCAGCACGTAGACGCGCGTGCGTGAGAGCAGCGCGCCGATAATTTCAAACGACGGATTCTCCGTCGTCGCGCCAATCAGCCGGATGTTGCCTTTTTCCACGTGCGGCAGGAATGCGTCCTGCTGCGCCTTGTTGAAACGATGGATTTCGTCAATGAAGACGATCGTGCGCGTGCCGAACTCGCGGGCTTTGGCTGCGTCCGCCATCACCTGCTTGATTTCCTTGATCCCGGAGAGCACGGCGGAAAATTCGATGAAGTCCGCCTTGGTCACGCGTGCGATGATTTTCGCTAGCGTAGTCTTACCGACGCCCGGCGGTCCCCAGAAGATGATCGACCCGGGATCGTCGCGCTCAATCTGCAAGCGTAGCGGTTTGCCGGGCGCGAGCAGGTGTTCTTGCCCGACAAACTCATCCAGGGAGCGCGGTCGCATCCGATCGGCCAGCGGCGTCGATCGGTCCGGCGGCTCATCTCTGCTGGGAACTGGCTGGAACAGGCTCATTCTTTGGTCCGCCTCTGCCGTGCAGCTTCGTACAACACGATAGATGCTGCAATTCCTGCATTCAATGACTCGACCTTGGATTTGTGCGGAATGGCAATCTGCTTGTCAACCTGCCGCATGATCTCTTTCGGCACGCCAGCACCTTCATTGCCGATGAGCACGACAGCTCCAACTGTCAAGTCCGCTTCGTCCACGGGTGTGCCTTTATGCGACGAGGTGGCCAGCAGTTTCAGGCCGCGCTCGCGCAGTTCCGCCAGGACCGGCTCCAGTTCCACCACCAAAACCGGCAATCGGAACAGCGATCCTGCCGAAGCCCGCACCACCTTCGGATTGTAGGGAGACACCGTTCCCTCCCCAGTCAGCAGGCCGGCGGCGGCAAATGCTTCGGCGGACCGTATCATCGTGCCGAGATTGCCGGGGTCCTGCACGCCGGCGGCGGCCAGGATCAGCGGCTTTGTCGCGGCGAGAAGGTCCTCAAGCTTGTGTGTTTTCAGGCGGACCAGCGCCGCGACCCCCTGCGGCGTCTCGGTCGCAACCACACCCTGGAAAACCTCGTCGGGCAAGAGCAGCGTTTCCACCTGGGTCGAGAGCTGGGGCAACAGCCGCTCTGCCCGGGCCTGCCCAGATTCGCTGAAGAACACGGTGCGGAAACGTAATCCACTGCGGATGGCTTCCTCGATCGTGCGGACACTCTCAATCGCTATCGAGCCGTCGGAGGCGGGCTCCCCGTCGTGAAACGCGCGCCGGAGCTCCTTGACCAGCGCGTTGTGGCGGCTGGAAACGCGACGCAGGCGATCCTGGTGTGGCATCGACAAAATAATACGCTCCGCGGTTTCGCCATCGTGCGGGTCCAATTCGGGCCTCGGCCCGCCTGGCCAAGGGCGCGCTCGCGACTGGTTTGCTTCCCTTGCGATTGCGCCGATGGTAAGTTAGTATTCGCGGTTTCAGCCATGCAGTCTGTGCCTATAAGGATGAGTGTGCGCGCCGAAATCCTGAAAATCAGCAGCGACACGCCCGAGTCTTCTTTGGTGCATTACGCGGCGGAACAGATCAAGTCCGGGCAAGTGCTGGGCATGCCGACCGATACTTTTTACGGTCTCGCGGCCGACCCGTTCAACCTCCGCGCCGTGGAGCGTGTCTACGAAATCAAATCGCGGTCGCGCCACAAGCCGCTCTCGCTGCTGATCGAGAGCGAGGAGCAGGCGGAGATGCTCGCGCGCGATCCCCTGCCGGACGAATTCTATGAACTGGCGCGCAAGTTCTGGCCCGGGCCTCTGACCATCATTGTCCAGGCGGCCTCGCGCCTTCCCCTGAAAGTGACGGCGAACACCGGCCACATTGCGATTCGCGTGCCTTCGGCGAACATCCCGCTGTCGGTGATCCGCGCCGCCGGCGTGCCGATCACCGCGACCTCGGCCAACCTCAGCGGCGCCAGCGAGTGCACCACCGCCGCCGCCGTGCGCGACCAGCTGCAGGAACGGATATCGATTATCGTGGATGGCGGCCCCTCCCCTCGCGACGTTTCTTCCACCATCGTGGATCTCAGTGAGGGCGGATGGCGCCTGCTGCGTGAAGGCGCCGTTCCACGCCAGGACATCGCCGCTACGCTCGGCGGAGAATGAAACCGGGCTCTGAACCTGCTTTGAACGTACCCGTCGTGTCCTCCCGACAACGTGTTCGCCACACGGGTGCGATCCTGGCCCGACTGGCGCTGTGGTTCGTGGCAATTGCCGCGGTAGCCTTTGCGGTCTCGGCTTTGCTGATTGTGCGGCAGGCACACATTGATGAAGCCCAGCGCGCCGACGCCATCATTGTTTTCGGAGCCGCGGAATATTCCGGCCGGCCTTCGCCCGTCTATCGGGCTCGTCTCGATCATGCCTACGATCTCTTCGAGCGTGGTTTGGCGCCGATGGTCATCACCACTGGGGGCGCCGGTGCAGATCCCAAATTCACCGAGGGAGGAGTGGGCCGCGATTACCTGTCGCGCCGCGGCATTCCCGACGGCAACCTGATTGCCGAGACGCAGGGGGAGGACACGGCCGAATCGGCGCAGCGCGTCAGCGGTATCCTGCGCACCAACGGCATGCGCACCGTGGTCGCGGTCAGCGACGCTTACCACATTTTTCGCATCAAGCGGCTGCTGTGGCGCTACGGTATTGTCGCGTACGGCTCGCCGCGCCCGGCTTCGGTGCCTCGTACTACGAGCGCCAAACTCTCGGCCGCGCTCCGCGAGGCGGCTAGCTATATTTTTTGGCGGATTTATCCGTCGTGGTTTCCGCAGTAGGCCAGTTTTCGCTTATTGGTTGACGCCGCGGTAAACCAGAACCACCGAGCGCCCGCTGTCAGGAGTCTCGGTGCCGAGGCCATAGACGCCTCGCGCTTCTACCAGGAAGCGGATTGCGTCCTCACTGAAGCCAGGGAAGTGCCCGGCGTTTCCGGCTTGCGGGCGAAGGTCCCGAACCAGCCAATCGGCGGATACGTCACTACGCGAAAGAACGACCGCATTCCAAGGGACATGTCCGTGTACTTCTTCCCAGGCGGCGATATCATCCATGGTCAGGCGGTAATGCGCATTGGAACGCACTTTCGAGGTGACATCTACGACCACCAGCGGCGCGACCACCCGCTGCGGGTGGCCGGAATTGGGATTCCACTGCCGGTTGGGTGCGGAATGGGGTGTCGCGGCGTAGGTAAGTTCAACCACTGCCGTGCCTACATCATGGTTGGCGCTTCGCCGTTTGGGATGGGCGATGAGCAGCACCAGCAGTGCCATCGTCCAGCCGATCATGAAAGTCCGCCAACGCATCGAGGAGAGCTCCCTCACTTAGACGCAAATCGTATCCCAGATGTTTCGCCAAAAAATACAGAACTGAAGAATTAGCACCTTGGAGTTAACAGGAAGGATTCGCCAGAATTCCCTCGGACCGGAGAAGGTCGATGACCCGGCCCTTGATTTCATCGCGAATCGTGCGCACGACCTCGATCGGTTGCCCGCGGGTGTCGGCGATCGGCCAATCCCGGCGTTTTACTCCAGGGATGACAGGGCAGGATTCGCCGCAGCCCATCGTGACCATGTATTCAGCGCCACGCACCAGTTCCGGGGTCAGCAATTGCGGTCGAATGCCGGCGAGGTCAACGCCCGCCTCCCGCATGGCTTCGACTACCTGGACATTGAGGTGCGGTCCTGGTTCTGTTCCGCCGGAGAGCACTTCCACGCGCCCCCCGGCAAGATGACGCGCCCAAGCGGCGGCGATCTGCGACCTTCCCGCATTGTGCACGCAAGCGAAAACAAGTTTCTTAATCATCGCGTTTACCGGAGCAGCAGCGCCAGTAGTCCCGCCGAAACCGTGCCCGCGAAATTTACGCCGTTATTGCCGATTGCGCCGCGCGTTTCGAGGGTGGCGCCAAGCACGCTGTCAACGATGGTTCCCAACACGCCCGCTGCCGCAATCGCAGGCAATGCCGGCCACGGCACGACGTGCGTGACGGCTGCAATCGTCGACACGATCGCTGCAGCCACCACTGCGGCCAGAGTCCCCGGTGCGCTGATCCCGCCATTGGCGCCGGCGGGAACGGAGCGCATCGAGACAATCAAGTAGGCTCGTTCGCTCAGCGCCTGGCCGCACTCGCTGGCGGCAGTGTCGGCGGCAGCTTCGGCAAATGACGCCATAGCCGCGACCAGCAGGGTGCGGTGACCTGTGATGGCGGCAGCAACGGAGAATCCAGCGGCGGCGCCCAAGTTGGCAAGCACCTGAGCCGCCGAGCGGCCGCGCGCGTCCTCCGCGGTGCCCAGCATTTGCTTGCGCCGATAGCCCAACCTGGTGGTAAGCCAAGCCACCGCAAACACCGTGACCAGCACCGCAAAGCTGCCAGGGCCTGAGGTGGCGAAGACTGCCAGCGCAATCAGAAATCCCGCCATCGCGCCGCCCGGAGTGACTCCGCGCAGCAGCCATGCGCCCCCCGCAAATGCCGTGGTGACGGCCACCGCGACCAGCGCTTCCGACCTGATAAGAGTCTGCACGACGGCTGGCGACACCAGATTCGCTGACCAGCATCGTACCAAAGGGCGGGTGTTGCGCGTTTTCGGCGCTGAGGCTGGATATCGGCGCAGAAACCACTTACTCAACTTTGCTCTGGAGCTTTGAATGCCTTCCTCCGTTTGGTCTGGTTACCTGACGTTTGGTCTGATCTCGATGCCGGTGCGCTTGTTTTCAGGCGCCCGCGGCAGTCGCATTTCCTTTCACATGCTGCATCGCGACGATCTCACGCGTATCAAGCAGCAGCTCTACTGCCCGCACGACGAGCGCGTGGTGGAGCGCAACGAGATCGTCAAGGGCTATGAGTACCGCAAGGGTGAGTACGTGGTTGTCGAGCCGGACGAAATCAAGAAAATCGAGCCTAAGACCGCCAAGGCGATGGAGATCCTGGAATTCGTCAAGGATGATGAGGTCGATCCTATCTATTACGAGACCTCTTATTACCTGATGCCCGAGGAAGCGGGCCGACGTCCCTATGTGCTGCTGGCCCGGGCGCTGGAAGACACGCAGACCGTCGCCATCGCTAAGCTCACCATGCATAACCGCGAGTACACGGTCATCCTGCGGCCGTACAAGAACGGCATCCTGCTGCACACCATGTATTACGCCGATGAGGTGCGCCAGATGGAAAATTTCGGCAATGAAAATGTCGAGGTGCGCGAGGGGGAGATCAAGATCGCTCACCAACTCATCCACGCCCTGCAGGGAAAGTTCCAGCCGGAAAAGTTTCACGACACGTTTGAAGACAACGTTAAGGCCCTGATCAAGGCGCACTTGGAAGGCAAGGAAGTCACGGCGATCCCTAAGCCCAAACCGGCGCCGGTCACCGACCTGATGGCCGCCCTGAAACAAAGTTTGGCGCAGATGGAGAAAAAGAAGCCTGCGGAACGCGTCAGCCAAGTGCAGGAAGCGTCACAATCGCACATCAAGGGTGGTCGTGGAAAGACGACAGCGGGACGAAAGAGAGCTGCCTAGCGGGCTGCGCTTACGATGTTCGGCTGCCACGCGTGTTGGGTGATTCGTCGTGTGCATTGCTTTGCCGGTCGTGCACCGCGGAACCGCCCTAGCGCCAAAGCTGCGCTGCCGATACAATAGAAATTTCCTCATGGGCAGACCTGCTGAATGTCCGGCGTTGCCGGTGCAATCATCCGCCAGTTCTTGGAAGACACGCGGCAGCGTGCTCGCCGGTCTAGCCGCCGCGCTCGCTTGGGTCATCCTGACGGGCTGTGGAGACGTCTATCGGCCGGTTGCCAACCCGGTTCTCAAACCCGGAGGCGACCCGCAGGCATCGCGCGCGGCAGTCGTGCTCAGCAACAACAACGGCTCTCCCGGCGTGGCAACCGCCATTGACATTTCCGGCGATACCAACATCGGCAATTTCACGGTTGGACGCGGCCCCGTGCACGCCGCATTTTTGCTTGGCGCGGGTGCACTGTTCGTCGCCAACAAAGGGGATGATTCGGTTGCAACATTCCAGGCTTTTTCGCAGGGTTCCACGGTCAGCATTATCACCCTGCCGAGCGGATCGGCGCCTGTCTTCGTAGGCTCGACCGAGAGCTCTTTCATTTACGTGGCCAATTCGGGCGCGAACACCGTCGGGCAGATTTCGACTGTCTCGCACGCGCTGCAGAAAAGCTTTCCCGTCGGACGCACGCCGGTGGCGCTCGCCGAGACCCCCGACGGTACAAAGCTGTATTGCGTTAACCAGGGAGACGGGACGGTCAGCGTGATTACTCCGGCCAACGGAGCGGTTGTAGCGACCATTCCCGTCGGCAGCTTGCCTTCGGCGATTGCCATTAATTCCGACGGCAATACGGTCTACGTCGCAAACCAGGGCAGCGGGTCGGTGACGGCGATCAATGTGGCCAGCAATTCAGTAGTTGCGACGGTTGCCACCGGCGCCTCGCCGCGCTTCATGATTTTCGACGCACGTTATCGCCGGCTTTACGTGGCGGATGCCGGGTCGAACACAATTTCGATCTTCAACGCCGATGTCGGCCTGACCTTGTTGACCAGGGTAACGGTCGGCGCCGGCCCTACTTCGATCGCCCCGCTGCCGGACGGATCACGAATCTACGTGGCGAACGCCGGTTGCGCCGACGCAGTCAACCTGACCGGTTGCACCGGCAATACGGTGTCCGTGGTGGATGCGGTCAGTCTGGCGGTGCGTAAGACCATTACCGTGGGCGCCGCACCGGTATCTCTCGCAGCCGACGCTGGTTCCACCAAAGTCGTGGTCGCCAATCGCGATTCGAACAACATCTCCTCGATCCGCACCTCCGACGACACCGTGGTCAACACCAACGCTTCGGGCTCGCCACAGCCCATGTTCGTAACCATTAGCCAGTAGAGCCATTTTTGGGTACACTCTCCCAACCGCGGGGGAGGATGGCACGATGAAGCTCTTGTCGCTCTACGACGATCAGCACACGCATCCCGTGAACCGTGCGCTGCACCTGGTCGCGATTCCATTGGGATTTTCCTCGGTCGTAGTGGTGTGGTGGCACCCCATCCTTGGCCTGCTTTTGATTCCCGCAGCCCTAGGGCTGGCCACGCTTGGCCACGTGATCGAAGGCAATCAACCCGCGTTCACGAAGAACCCTGCCGCTATCCTGATAGCGCCGGTATGGCTGTGGAAGTTCGTTGCCAGCAAGATGCACAAGAGCGAAACGGTTTCTTCCGCGAAATAAGTACCTGAGCATCTAATTACTCAGATACTTCGCCCTTTCTACCCTGTCAAATTCTTGACATCTGGCTCCTCTAAGTTACTGAAGTTCCTCACTTCTTCATAAGCGACTCTTTGCCTTACCCCCAGCGTATGTTATATGTGTTTGGGTTCGGTTTGCGGTCGACCGCCGCACTGGTCGGAGGCAGGATTTGGACTTCCAACTCAACGACGAGCAGTTGCAACTGCAGCGGAGCGTGCGCGAGTTCGCAGAGCGTGAAATTCGTCCCCACGTGATGGCTTGGGACGAGGAATCACGTTTTCCCCTGGAGACGATCAAGGAACTGGGCCGGCTCGGGCTGCTGGGCATCATCTTTCCGCCTGAATATGGCGGCGCGGGAATGGGCTATATCGAGTACGTACTGGCGATCGAGGAATTGTCGCGCGTGGACGGCTCGGTGGGCATCATCGTTGCCGCGCATACTTCGCTGTGCGCGAATCACATTTTTGTCGCCGGGAACGAGGAGCAGAAGCGGAAATACGTTCCCAAACTCGCCACCGGCGAACACCTCGGCGCCTGGGGCCTGACCGAGCCGGGCAGCGGCTCTGACGCCGGCAGCGCGCGCATGACCGCCGTCCGCCGCCGCAATTGCTGGGTCCTGAACGGCACTAAGACTTTTATCACGAACGGCCACTACGCCGATGTTGTGGTCGTACTCGCTGTCACCGACAAGGCGGCGCATACGCATGGGCTGTCCGCGTTCATCGTTGAGAAGGGCATGAAAGGATTCCGTCCCGGCAAAAAAGAAAATAAGCTTGGCCTGCGCGCCAGCGATACCGCGGAGCTGATTTTCGAGGACTGCTGCATTCCCGCGGAAAACCTGCTCGGCAAGGAAGGCGACGGTTTCATCGATGCCATGCGCATCCTGGATGGGGGCCGCATCTCCATCGCCGCGCTCGGCTTGGGCATGGCACAAGGCGCGTTCGAGGCGGCTCTGAATTACTCAAAAGAGCGCAGGCAGTTTGGCAAGGCGATCAGCGAATTCCAGGCCATTCAGTGGAAGCTCGCCGACATGGCCACCGAGATCGATGCCGCCCGCCTGCTCACCATGCGCGCCGCCGATATGAAGGACAAGGGCATGAAAACCACGCAGGAATCCTCGATGGCGAAGCTTTATACCAGCGAAGTCGCGGTGCGCTGCGCCAATGAGGGCGTGCAGATCCACGGCGGGTATGGCTTCATCAAGGATTATCCGGCGGAAAAGTTTTACCGGGACGTCAAGCTGTGTACCATCGGCGAGGGGACCAGCGAAATTCAAAGGCTTGTGATTGCACGCCAGCTTCTGAAAGACTAGCTTTTGGCTTTTGGCGCTTGGCGGCTGGCTTATTCCGGCCAGCCAATTGCCAATGGCTAATAGCCAATGGCATTGGATATAAAAAATTGGGTTGAGCGCATACGCGCCGGCGATCCTCGCGCCCTGGCGCGCGCCATCTCCTCAGTAGAAAACCGTTCTCCCGAATCCCTGGAACTGCTGAAGGCGCTGTTTCCCCATACCGGACACGCGCGGATCATCGGCCTGACCGGCGCGCCGGGAGCCGGCAAGAGCACGCTCGTCGACCAGCTCGCGAAACAATACCGGAAGCAGAACAAGACTGTCGGAATCATTGCGGTCGATCCGACCAGTCCCTACACCGGCGGAGCGATCCTCGGTGACCGCATTCGCATGGGCTCGCACTATTCCGACCCCGGTATCTACATCCGCAGCATGGCCACGCGCGGCTCGCTGGGCGGGCTGGCAGGCACCACCTCGGATGTCGCAACTGTGCTTGATGCCAGCGGGCGCGACCTTGTGCTCATTGAGACCGTCGGCGTCGGCCAGGATGAGGTGGACATCGTGCGCCTCGCCGAAATCACGGTCGTCATGCTTGTGCCCGGCATGGGCGACGACGTGCAGACCATCAAGGCCGGCATCATGGAGATTGCGGACGTCTTCGTCATCAATAAGAGCGATCGTGAAGGCGCCGAGCGGGTGGAGCGCGAAATACGCGCCATGCAGTCGCTCTCCATGCGCTCCGACAATTGGACGCCCCCGATCGTGAAAACCGTCGCCAGCGAAGGCCAGGGAACGCTGGAGCTGGCCAACGCGATCGCCTCCTATGAGAGTTTTTTGCGGCAGAACAATCTCGGATTGTCGAAAAAAGTGCAGAACTGGCAGGAGCGCCTGGTGGAGATGTTGCGCGAATCGCTGCTGGAGCGCGTGCTGCGTGATCAGATGGGCGACGGCGCGGTGAAGCGCTATGCCGCTGAAATCGCCGAGCACAAGCGCGACCCGTACTCGCTGGTAGAAGAGATCGTAGCTAAACTGGGACGATAAAGAGTACCTGAATACCTAAGTACCTGAGTGTTCCTGAGTCGATGCTCAGGACACAACTGAGGTACTCAGGTACTGAGGTACTGAATTTATGTTTGAAATCGATCATCTCGGAATCGCGGTCAAATCCCTCGCCCAGGCGAAATTGTTTTACGAAAAACTCGGTATGACGGTCATGCCGGAAGAAACCGTCCCGCAGGAGAAGGTTCGCCTGGCCATGGTGCCGATTGGCGAGAGCCGCATCGAGCTGCTGGAACCGCTCTCCGACGACTCCCCCATTGCCAGGTTCCTCGCCAAGCGCGGCGAAGGCCTCCATCACGTCTCGCTGCGGGTCGATGATTTGGCGTCCACGGTGGAGAACCTGAAGAAGTCAGGCGTGCGATTGATCAATGAGCAAATCCAGGTAGGCGCCGGCGGGCACCTTTACGTGTTCGTCCATCCGTCCAGCGCCGGCGGCGTGCTGCTGGAGCTGTGCGAGGAGCAGCCAGAGGGGGTTTAGAGAATTGTGTAATTGGGAATTTGGGTGCAAGTCCGATTAAACAGTTACCGCTTACGCAGTTACTCGGTCCAATGTTGATTCTTTCCATAGACACGGCCGGTGCGAGTGGCAGTGTAGCCCTTTGCAAATGTGGCGCGGACGGCCGCGACTGTGAGTTGCTTGAAATTGTGTCCCTCGCCGGCCGCACCTATTCGGCGCAACTGATGCCGCAAATTTCTGCTCTCCTGGCGCGCCACAACTTCGACAAAAGCGCGATTGACGGCTACGTCGCGGCCTCGGGTCCCGGCTCTTTCACTGGTTTACGCGTCGGGCTCTCAACTGTGAAGGCACTGGCGGAAATTACGCAGAAGCCGATCGCTGCCGTGTCGCTGTTGGAGGCGATGGCCTGGGCGGGTGTGGATCGGGGTTCTTTGCAATCCAACAGTCACTCCGATCTGCCGGTCATCGCCGCTCTCGATGCCATGCGAGGTGAGGTTTATGTCGGCGAGTACGTCATCGTCGAAAGTGCGCTGCCGAAGCTCCAGCGCGAGGTTCTGATGCCGCTCCAGGAATTCGCGGCAGAAATGCAGGTCGCGCCGAATATGCCTGTCGTTACTACCGACGAATCCATCGCGACGGCGCTGCGCGAACGTGGCGCCGAGGTGCGGGTGGCGCCGCGTCCGCAAAGTGACGTGATCGCTCGCCTGGGTGCCATGAAGATCGCAGCCGGCCATGTCACCTCACCCGAAGCGCTGGATGCCAATTACATCCGCCGCTCGGATGCGGAGATCTTCTCTAAGCAGACTTGAATTGAAATTTGAAAATCTGAAATTTGCCCAGCGGCGAACATCCGTCTAATCTCAATTTTCCAAATGAGTATTCGTCCCGCTACTCCCGGTGACATTGCCGCCATGCGCTCCATCGAAGCGCAGGCGGGCACCGGCACGCGCTGGAGCGAGCAGGCTTACCAGCGCATCTTTTCCGGCAATCCGCCCCGTCTCGCACTTGTGTTCGAAGATAACGACGTGCAGGGCTTTCTCGTCGCCAGCCAACTCGGTCCCGAGTGGGAGTTGGAAAACATTGCGGTGGTTCCCCACGTCCAACGACGGGGCATCGGATCGGCACTCCTGACGCATTTCATTGCTGTGTTCAAAGACCACGGCGGGATGAGTGTGTTCCTGGAAGTGCGAGAATCGAATGCAGCGGCCCGGAAGCTCTATGAAAAGCATGGATTTGTCGAGGCAGGCCGCCGTCGTGACTACTACCATAATCCCGCGGAAGACGCGGTGCTGTACCGTAAAACCGGTATTCCGCCGTTAAAGAACCCGGCGTGCGGCTGAATGCCGACGGCCGGTCGCTGGCGGCTGCAGTCTCAAAATTGCACTTCCATTGGGGCAGTTAAAAAAACCAAGGCCGCTCCTGCAAATCCGATTGAAGCCGCTCTGGCCTCGTGCTAGCCTTTAGCAGGATTGAACCCTCCGGAGGTCTGCTGGATGGCTTCTCAGGTTCGGGATGTGCTCATCGCCAGCAATGAAGAATTTCGCCGCCTCGCTACAGAACATTCACAATACTCACAACGGCTCGAAAGCCTCATCCAAAAGAGATTTTTATCCGAGGATGAGAAGATCGAAGAGGTTCGTCTGAAGAAGCTGAAACTGCGCCTCAAGGACCAGATGGAGTCCCTGGAGCAGCAGTTCCGGCACCAGGGCAACAACGTAGCGTAATCATTGACTAGCCCCCTCTCGGGGATATTGCCGCCACGCGGCAAATGAGTTTCGTGTACGACCAACGCGGCTTCGGTCGCGTTTTTTGTTGCCCGGTCGCCCGGTCAACCTGCCCCCGCCCTTTATAATTGCCTAAGCCCATGGTTCGCGACGGCTACTATTACGCGCTCGGTTCGCTGGTCGCTGCCGGACTGCTTGCCTGGCTGGCTTCTCCGGCCTGGGCGATCATTCCGCTGGCGCTGGGCGCGTTTTGTGCCTGGTTCTTCCGCGATCCGGAGCGTGAGATCCCCGCGGTTCCCGGCGCCATCGTCTCTCCCGGAGACGGTCGTGTCACCGACATCGTTCCAGTCGAGATCGATGGTCGTCCACGCACGCGGATCAGCATCTTTCTCAGCGTGTTTGACGTGCACGTGAACCGTTCGCCGATGGGGGGCATCATCCGCGACGTCCAGTACCGCAAAGGGCTGTTCAAGAATGCGTTGGGCGCCGGCAGCGCAGACTGCAACGAGCAGAATATCGTCACCGTGGATGACGGCTCGCAAACCGTGATCTTCAAGCAAATTGCGGGACTGATTGCGCGCCGCATCATCTTCACCAAGCACGTGGGCGACACCGTGTCGCGCGGTGAACGGATCGGCATGATTAAGTTCGGCTCGCGTTGCGACGTGATTTTCGACTCCACATTCTCCGTTCAAGTCAAGGTCGGCCAGCACGTTTCCGGCGGTTCGAGTATCCTTGCCGTCGCGCCGGTTGCCGCGCCAGCGGGTGAACGTGGCGATGTACTCACCGGGGCGCAACGCGAGAAGGGAGCACGTCCATGAGCGGACCATTGCTGCGCCGCGCCGGCGATCGTCCCCGTTCCCGCCGTTTCCGCCGCGGCATCTACCTCCTGCCCTCGCTGTTCACCACGCTCAACATGGCGCTTGGCTACTACGCCCTCTATCACGCGGTTCAGGGCTCGGTCGCCGAACCTTGGCATTACGACAACGCTGCCAAGGCAATCGGCTTCGCCGTAATCTTTGACGGCCTCGATGGCCGCATCGCGCGCATGACCAACACGGAAAGCGATTTCGGCCGCGAGTTTGATTCCCTGGCCGACGTCATTACTTTTGGTGTCGCGCCCGCCTTCCTGGCCTGGATGTGGGGATTCCGCACGCTGGCACCGTTGAATGGCAATGACATGATGGCGCGCATCGTGCAACTGGGAGCGATCGCTACATTTCTGTTCCTGATCGCCGGCGCCAGCCGACTGGCCCGCTTCAACATCCAGGTCAACCCGCAGCCCTCGAATCCCGGGCGTCCCGGCAAGAAGTATTTTGTCGGCATGCCGATTCCGGCCGGGGCGGGCGTGATTGCCGCCATCGTGCACTTCACTGATGGCGCGCCCGTCATGACTTGGTGGATGGGTCTGATCTGGGCCGCGCTGGTATTCGTAACCGGTTACCTGATGATCAGCACCTGGCGTTTTTACAGCTTCAAGGACCTCGATTTTCGCAGCCGCCATCCCTTCTGGGTAGTGCTGATCGTCGGCGGCATCATCGCCTGCATCCGCTACTTCTCCGAGTATTTCCTGTTTTTCCTGGCCTTGTTCTATATGCTGTCGGGCGTATTCGCGCGGCTGCTGTATATCATCCGGCGACGCGGCAGCCCGCCCGCGCCTCCGCTGGAGGCCACGCCCGCCCGATGAACCGCCCTCACCAACTCGCCAGGTCAGAAAACGGGCTGTACAAGGTTGCCATCGTGGGCGCCGGCACCCTGAAGGGAAAAGAACTTGCTGAGGTGCTGCCACAGACCAGTTTTCCCGCGGTGGACGTGAAGCTGCTCGATGACGACGAATCGCTCGGCCAACTGGAGGCTGTCGGCGAGGAAGTTACGTTCGTGCAAAGCGTGCGCCCGGAAAATTTCCAGCACATCGATTTCACTTTCTTTGCTTCTCAACCCGATTTTGCCCGCAAGCACTGGCGCGTGGCGCAACAGGCCGGAAGCATGATCGTCGATCTCTCCTACGGGCTGGAAGACGTGCCCGGCGCCCGCGTCCGCTCGCCCTGGTTGGAGCGCGAACTGGGCCACTTGCACATGCCGGAGCTGGAGCCCGCGCCGGTGATTGCCGCCCATCCTGCTGCTGTCGTTCTCGGGCTGCTCATCACGCGCGCCCAGAAGCTTGCCAACGTGCGCTCCGCCGTCGCCACCGTTTTTGAGCCCGCCTCCGAACGTGGCCGCGCCGGCATGGACGAACTCCACGAGCAGACCGTGAACCTCTTGTCATTCCAGGAACTGCCGAAGAATGTCTTCGACGCGCAGGTCGCTTTCAATCTGCTGGCGCGTTATGGCGAGATGTCCTCTCCGTCTCTAGACCTCGCGGAACGACGTATTCTTGCGCATTACCGCCAAATCAGCGGCCAGGATGCGCTGGTACCTTCGCTGATGCTCATCCAGGCGCCCATCTTCCACGGCCACGTGTTTTCGCTCTACATTGAGCTGGACGAGTCCCATTCGTTGGGCGACTTCTCCCAGGCCATTGCCGGCGAGCATGTGGCGCTGACCCGCGGCTCGGAGGAGTCGCCGAGCAACGTTGCCGCCGCCGGCCAGGAGGATGTGATGGTGTGGATCCGCGCCGATGCGCAGCGCGAGACCGGTTTCTGGATTTGGGCCGCAGCCGACAACCTTCGCGTGATGGCATTGACCGCCATCGAATCCGCCCAGCAGATGGCAACGGCGATGCCGAAGGGAAAGCTGCAGTAGGAATACGCGCGAAGGTACTTCTCGAATTGTGACGAGGATTTCACTCATCGCCGCTCTCAGTTTGTTTACACTGCTCGCCGCGAGCTGTGGTTACCACACGACCACGCATTACGTCCGCCTGCCTGACTCGATCCACGCCATCGCCGTTCCTGCATTCACCAACCAGACGCAGAGCTATCGCGTGGAGCAGGTGCTGACCTCTGCCGTGGTGCGCGAATTCGTTACGCGGACGAAATTCCGCATTCTCAGCGAAACGAAAGACGATGCCGACGCCATTCTCCACGGCAGCATTACCACCATGCAGCTGGCGCCGCTCACCTACGATTCGCAGACCGGACGCGCCTCCAGCGCGCTGGTCACCGTTACCATGCGCGTCTCCCTGGTGGACCGCAAAGGCGCGGTGCTGTTCGACAACCCGAATTACACCTTTCGCGAGCAGTACGAAGTCTCGCGCGAGCTGACCAGCTTCTTCGAGGAAGACTCGCCCGCCGTGGATCGCCTCTCCCGCGATTTCGCCCGCACCCTGGTCTCCAACATTCTGGAGGCTTACTGAATGCGCGCATTCGCGGCCGCGGAAAAATTCGTTACCGAGATCAAGCAGCGCAAGCTGAAGTCCTGCTACCTGCTCGCGGGCGACGAGGCGTTTTTTCGCCGACAGTGCCGCGAGGCGGTTCTCCAGCACCTGGTTCCGGCTGATCTGCTCGACTTCTCGCTCCACGAATTCGATCTTGCCGAAACGCCGCTGGTCGAGATCCTGGACGCCGCTCGCACGCCGTCGCTGATGGCGCCATTCCAGGTGTTTTTCATCCGCAGCGTAAAAGCGCTCTACACTCGCGGCTCCCACGATGCGGAATTCAAGGCGCTGGAAGACTACGTCGCCAATCCCAATCCCGACGCTCTGCTGATTTTTGTCGCCGATCACATCAGCATTCCCGCCGACGTGCGCCGCATGGAACTCACTGACCGGGACCGCTACGAGCGCATTCGTGAAACGCTCGGCCAGTTCTGCGGCATTATCGAGCTGGCGCGGGTTGAGGAGGGCGAGGCGGTGCGCTGGGCCATTGAGACCGCATCCGCCGAAGGCGTGAACACTGACCCGGATGCCGCCCGCGAACTAGTGGACGCACTCGGCGGCGACATGATGCTGGTCGCCAACGAACTGGAGAAGCTCATCCTCTACGTCGGGGACAAGAAACGGATCACGCTGGGCGACGTCGAGACCATGGTTCTGGCCGCCAAGCAGCGCTCGCTCTACGAGCTGACCGACGCCATTTCCGCAAAGGACCGCGTGCGTGCGCTGGGTGTGCTGGAAGCGATCTTGTCCTCTGGGGAAGGCGAAGAGGCTGCCATTGGCCATCTTTACATGCTGGCCAAATCCTTCCGCCAGATGCTGGTCATCTTCGAGAAGCGTGTGCGCGACTCGCGTGCGCTCTGGGCGGCGCTGTGGCAAGGCTTCCGCGTGCCTCCGTTTGCCGCCGAGGACATCCTCAAGCAAGCCCGCCGCTACAAATCGCGCCGTGAACTCACGCGCGCCTTGCGGCTCATCGCGCGCGCCGATCTCGATCTCCGCTCCAATCCGCCCAGCAAGCGGTTGGTGCTCGAACGCCTGGTGCTGGATCTCTGCTCCGAGCCGCCTGTCACCGAATCCGGCTGGGAGCAGCAGCAGTTGCCGGTTTAGTTCCCAACCTCGTCGCCAGCTGCTCCGCCCGCTCGCGGATGGCCGCATTTCCGGGAGCATGCGCCAGTTCCGCCCGTGTTTCCTGCAGTGCGCCCCTCAAATCACCCTTGCTCTCCAGCACGTAGCTGAGAGCGAGATGGAAACCCAGATGGCCCGGCCGCATGCGGACTGCCTGCCCGACTTCGCGCTCCGCGATATCGAGTTTTCCTTCCCGCATCGCCGTGAGCCCCAGGTAGAGGTGCATGAAAGGATTGGACGGCTCGCCTGCGGTCGCCCGCACCAGGTGCGGCTCCGCTTCGGCGTAACGCCCCTCGCGATACAGGGTGTAGCCCAGGTTGTAATGCGCAAGAGCCGAATCCGGGTTGCGGCTCAGGATGTCGACAAACAGGGTTTCGGCGCCGCGGAAGTCCCCGCGTTCGGCCAGCACGCGGCCCAGGTTATTGCGCGCCCGGTCGTTGCCCGGCGCGATCGCAACCCCGCGCTGGTAGAGCAGATAATCATTTGCCCAGTAAACCTGTTGCGGCAAGTTCAGTGCAACAAGAACGACGGCCAGCGCTATGGCTGCTGCCGCAGTCACTCGCTCGCGGTTGGCAGGCGCTGTACTTGCCAGCATCTGTTCCAGCCCGAGCGCGATCAGGATCGAGAACCCCATCGACGCCAGGTAAAGATAGCGATCGTGCGCCGCGCCGTCGTGTGGGAGTTTGCGAACATCGAGTGCCGGCGCCAGCGTGAGCACGAACCAACAGGTGGCGAAGGCGATCAGCCGCGATTCTTTTGCCCTGCGCTGCCACAGCCAGACTGCGCCCGCTACCACCGCAAGCACGATCAACGGCAAAAAGAAGTCTCCGAAGCTTGCCGTCCTGATATACGGGTTGTCGTAGAACCCGCTCAGGCCGATCGGCACGAACAGCTTCTTCAAATAGAACATCACCAACGACGGTACGGTGAGCAGCGCCGTGGTGAAACTCAGGTTCATTTGGTTGCCCACCACCGATCGTGTCAATTCCTCGTGCACGTATAAATACGCCGCGGTGATGACAGCGAAAGGCAGAGCGCTTGAGATAGCCCGTCTCGCCTTGTCTTTCCAATTGCCGTCGGTATAGATGGCGGCATAGGCGACGATCAGCGCCGGAAGGGCAACCGCGCCTTCCTTGGTTAGAAGCGCCAGCACATACGCGGCCGCGGCTGCCGCTTTCCATGTTGTGGAAGATCGCTGCTCCCCGTGCACCCACGCCAGGAACGCAGCGAGCAAGAAGATCGCGCTCAGCGGATCGCAGGCGTCCGATATCCAGGCTGCGCTCTGGATGTGAATCGGGTGTACTCCGAAGATAAGCGCCGCGATTAGGGCCACCGTCGTGGTTCCGCCGAGGCGTCGCGCCAGCGCATACACCAGCGCCGTCACTGCCACGTGCAGGGTCACGCTGCACAGGTGCCATCCTGCGGCATTCGCTCCGAACAGGGCATCGTTGATTCGGAACCAGGCCAGCAGCAGCGGCCGATAATAGGGCGTCGCGAAGGTCGCAGAAGTGAAATATCCGAAAAAGTAACCCCACGAGTGGATGGCGGCCGTGTCCAGTACCTGGTAAACGTCGTCGAGCACGAATCCGAACCAGGCCGTACCCAGGTACAGCACGAACGTCGCTGCGCAAATGCAGGCGAGAATTGCGCCCGGCCTCGCAACGAAGGTGGCCCTTTTCTCCGCTGCCGGAACTGCCACGGTGGCAATCATCTCGGTTGTGGTGAAACCCATTGTCACCGATTATGTCATCGTCTTGCTTGCCGCAAAACAAAAACGGCAGGCACGTAGCCTGCCGCTAACTCCTAAAAAATCCGACTACTTTCCAACCGCGTTCAGTCTCTTGCCCAGCCGCGATTTATAACGCGATGCCGTTTTCTTGTGCAGCACGCCTTTCTGCACTGCTTTATCCAGCTGCGAAGCGGTTTCGCGGTACCCGGCTTGCGCCTGTTCCTGGTTGCCGGCGGACAGCGCCGCGCGGAAGGTGCGCAGAGCGCTGCGCAGGCGCGACTTGTTGGCGCGATTGGCGGCGGTGCGCTTTTCCGTCTGCCGCGCGCGTTTCAGAGCCGAGAAGTGATTTGCCATATGGAACTGATTATCCTCTGAGAATTTTTCCTGTGGGCCAAACCTGTATTTTACGGGTTGATGCCGCGCCGGTCAATTGCGCTCTGCCCCCAATCGCGGCGAATTTGCTGATAACGAGCTATTTAGGCGCGGCGCAGCCCTCATTCGCCGGCCAGAATTGCGGCCCAGAGCCGTTCTTTTCATTGCCTTTTGACATCTAATTCGGTGGAAGACATCTAAGCTGGTGGACGAAGGGGCTTGTATCTGGTGGACGAAAGGGCTTGTCAACGTCGTCCGTTCCCGTTTAGTGGGCAGGGGGAGGCTGTTAATGCACGCCCTCGAGGCGCGTTGGCATTGACTCTGTCCAGAGCACGTCGTACTCTAGGCTCAATGGTAGTTGCTTCCACCTGGTGGCGAGCATCGGCCCTTCTGACCATTCCAGACATGTCCATGTCCGCAGACGCAGGCGCCGGAGTTCCCGGCGTCACAGCGGGAGGCTACGCTCAGCATTAAATGAAGAAAAACGTCGACATTACTCCAAAAATCGAGACCCTGTTTGGCACCCGGGACGAAAACCTCCACCTCCTCGAAGAAGGCCTTAACGTTACCATCGACCTGAAAGCGGACTTCGTCGAGATTGAAGGCGCCGCTCGTGACGTCGCCCGCGCCGAGCAGGTCTTCACCGATTACGATCACCTCCAGCGCACCGGCTTCGTCTTCAACAACGGCGACCTGGGTTCCATGCTGCGCGTTTTGGGTTCCGACCCGACCGCCACGCTGCGCGGTCTCGCCGAGGCCGGACGCCAGCGCTCCTTCGGCAAACGCACGGTTCAGCCCAAGAGCTTGAATCAGCGCCGTTACGTGGAGGCGATCGAGAAGAACGACATGGTCTTCGGCATCGGTCCGGCGGGCACCGGCAAGACCTATCTTGCGGTCGCCATGGCCATTTCCGCCCTGGTCGCCAAGACGGTGAACCGGATCATCCTTGCCCGGCCCGCGGTTGAGGCCGGCGAGCGCCTCGGCTTTCTGCCCGGCACATTGCAGGAGAAGGTTGATCCCTACCTCCGGCCGCTCTATGACGCGCTCTACGACATGATGGACCCGGAGAAGATCGACCGCTACCTGGAGAAGAACATCATCGAGATTGCGCCTATTGCTTTCATGCGCGGGCGCACGTTGAATGATTCCTTCATCATTCTCGACGAGGCGCAGAACACGACCTCCGAGCAGATGAAGATGTTCGTTACCCGCTTGGGCTTTAATTCCAAGGCGGTGATTACCGGCGACGTCACCCAGATCGATCTGCCTGCGACCAAGCGCAGCGGGATGCTGGAGGCGGTGGACATCCTGGGCAACGTCAACGGGATTTCGTTTGTGCATTTCGACGAAAGCGACGTGGTCCGCCACCACCTGGTACAGCGCATCATTCGCGCTTACGACGATCACAAAACGCGCGTGAGCAGCGACCAGATGGTGTTGCCGATTCACGGTAAGGCAAACGGCAAGAGCAACGGCGCGCCTCCGCCGGTTGAGGTCGTTTTGCCCGACCAGGACGACGCGGCTCAGCACGTCGAAGAATAGAATTGTTGGCAGTCGCGGGAGGGTACCCCTATGCCCTCCCGTTCGCTTTTATGGTCATTGTCAGGAAAGCGGCGCCGGGAACCTCCCAGGTGGCGCTGCAGCGTTTTGCGCAGCGCGCGCGCGAAGCTGTTGGCTTGCGCGGGGAGGTCAATGTCCTGCTGACCTCCAGTCGCGACCTTCGCGCGCTGAATCGCCGCTTCCGCGGCAAAGACGCGCCCACCGACGTGCTGTCGTTTCCGCCGATCCCCGTTGTCCCCCAGAAATTTTCCGGTGACATTGTGATCTCGGCCGACATTGCCGCCAGCAATGCCCGTCTGTACGGTCATGACGAGACGCAGGAGCTCAAGATCCTGATTCTTCACGGCATGCTCCATCTCGCCGGTCACGATCACGAAACCGACCGCGGCCAGATGGCGCGCAAAGAGGAACGCCTCCGCCGCCAACTGGGGTTGAGCAAAGGTTTGATAACTCGCACAGAAGAGAGGCCGCCCAATGCCAATGGCGGTCAACATGGTCGAGCCAATGGCCAACGGCCACAGGCCAATGGCGTTCGGAGGCGATTCCGATGACACTCACCATCGCCTTCATTATCCTTTTGTTTGTTCTTGCGCTGGTGTCGTATGTCGAGCGTGTCTACACCGAGCGCGGCAAATTTCTTTCCCGGGAATTCGAAGAGAACATCGAGACGTTCGAGCAACACGTCGAGCCGCGCCTCGGCATGGGACGCGATCGCGCCTCTCTGTCGGTCGCAGTTCTCGAGCAGCTCTCCACCGCCGCGGTGGCCATGCTGGCCGCGTATGCGGTGTTTCGTCACGGCACCTGGACCGCCGCCGAGCTGGCGCAAGCGGCCCTGGGGATGGTTCTGGTTGTCGTCATCTTCAACCGCCTGCTTCCGTTCCTTCTGTTCTCGCGCACCCGCGGCGCATGGATGGCAAAGTTCATCCTTCCGCTGCGCGCGTTGCTCTATCTTGCGCTGCCCGTCACTCTGGTGATCGGCTTCTGCCACTCCGTGCTCGCTCTGACCAAGGAACACGCGGAGCGCGAACCGGAGCACCCGTCGGAAGCCGTCGATGCGCTCATCGAGGCCGGCCAGGAGGAAGGCATCCTGGAGGAGAGCGACCGCGAACTCATCCAGTCGGTCGTCGAATTCGGCGACAAAATTGTCCGCGAGGTCATGAAGCCGCGACCGGAAATGTTTATCGTTTCCGCCGACACCACCGTCGAGAAGCTCACCGACATGTTGCGCACCCAGACCTTCTCGCGCGTCCCGGTGTACGAGGGCACGATCGACAAGATCGTAGGCATCGTGCACGCCCGCGACCTGCTCCAGGTCCCAGATACGGAAGCGCGCACCCGCACCGCGCGAGAGCTGATGAACCCCGACGTCAAGTTCGTCCCCGAGAGCAAGCGCGTCAGCGACCTGTTACGGGAGATGCAACGCGACAACATCCGCATGGAGATCGTGGTTGACGAATACGGCGCCGTCGCCGGCCTGGTCACCATCGAGGACATGGTCGAGGAAATCGTCGGCGAAATCCGCGACGAGCGCGAAAAGGACATCGTCCGCGAGAACGATCATTCCTTCATCGTTCCCGGCAGCATGGACGTGGACCGGCTCGACGAGTTGTTCAGCATCCGCATCGAGGGGCACGAGGCCACGACCGTCGCGGGCCTGGTGAGCGAGATTGTGGGCCGGATACCGCAGCAGGGGGAAGTGCTCAATGCCGAGGGACTCCGCTTCGAAGTGCTGCAGTCCACCGACCGGCGCGTGGAACGCTTGCGAATTTCGACCTTGCAGCATGCGAAGACGAGTAGTAGTTAGGAGTTGGTAGTTAGGAGTCAGTAGTTAGGCGCTGTTCCCGCTAACTCCTAACTCTAACTCCCAACTCCTAACTCCTATGAAATCCGGCTTCGTCACCATTCTCGGCCGTCCCAATGCGGGCAAGTCGACGTTGCTGAACGCGCTGGTAGGCGAGAAGCTCGCCATCGTGACCCACAAGCCGCAGACCACGCGCAATCGCATCCAGGGCATCCTGAATCTTCCCGCGAGGAAGGGAAGGCCGAAGGCCCAAGTCGTCGTGATCGACACTCCCGGCGTGCACCGTCCCGAAACCCGCCTCGACAAGAAAATGATGCAGGAGGTCCGCGAAGCTCTCGAAGGCAGCAACCTGGTGCTGCTTATCACCGACATCACGCAGAGATTCGGCACCGGCGAGCAGATCGTGATTGATCTTGCCCGGCGTGCGAAGACGCCCGTCATCCTGCTGCTCAACAAGATTGACCTGGTCGACAAACGCCGCTTGCTGCCGCTGATTGAGCAATGGTCGAAGCTGCACGAGTTCTCCGAGATCATTCCCATCAGCGCGCGCAAGAAGCAAGGGCTGGAAGAATTGCTGGACGCGGTGGTGGCGGCGCTGCCCGAAGGGCCGGCGTACTTTCCCGCCGACCAGCTTACCGATCAGCCCGCGCGCTTTCTCGCCGCCGAAATCATTCGCGAGCAGGTGCTGATTCAAACCCAGCAGGAGATCCCCTACGCAACCACGGTGCTGGTCGACAGCTACGAGGAGGAGCAGCGCTTGGTGCGCATCGCCGCGACTATCTACTGCGAGCGCGAAGGGCAGAAGGGAATCCTGATCGGCAAAGGCGGCGCCATGCTGAAAAAGATCGGCACGGAGGCGCGCCACCAGATCGAGCGTGCGCTCGGCAAAAAAGTTTTTCTCGAACTGTTCGTCAAGGTGCGTCCTGGCTGGCGCGATTCCAGCGACTTCGTCGAGGGCCTCGACTGGCGACGCCAGTTGGAAGACATCGCCGCCCGCGCGGAGTGGAAACGGGAAAACAGGGGCTAGCGACAAGTCGCTATTCCTTCACCGCAATCCCCAGCGTCTTCATCTTGCGATACAGGTGCGATCTCTCTAATCCCAGAACTTCCGCGGTGCGGCTGACGTTGCCGTGGTTCTGGTCCAGGGTCTTGAGGATGAAGTCGCGCTCGTAGGCCGCTCGAGCCTGGTGTAGCGTGGAAAAGCCGTCGCCGCTCTTGCGCGAGCCGTCCCGATAGACCAGCGGCGGAAGGTGCTTGCGGTCGAGCTTCACCACCGTAGGATTCATGATCACGATGCGTTCGATCACGTTTTTCAGTTCGCGCACGTTGCCCGGCCAGGAATAGCGCATGAGCGCTTCAATGGCGTCGTCGGTCATCTCCTTGGGGTGGCGGCTGTATTGCGAAGAAAAGTCCTTGAGGAAGTGCCGGGCCAACAGGGGCACGTCTTCCAGGCGCTCGCGCAGCGGCGGGACGTAAAAGGGAATGACGTTCAGCCGGTAAAAGAGATCTTCGCGGAAATTCCCCTTGGAGATTTCTTCCTCCAGATCATGATTGGTAGCGGCGATGACGCGGGCGTCCACGGTGACTACCTCGTCGCCACCCACCGGCGTGAAGCTCTGCTCGTCGAGCGTGCGCAGCACCTTGGCCTGAGTCTTGAGGCTCATGTCGCCGACTTCGTCGAGGAAGAGAGTGCCGCCGTGCGCTTTCTGGAACTTGCCTTCCTTGTCGGCGCTGGCCCCGGTGAACGAGTTCTTGCGATGGCCGAATAGCTCGCTTTCGATCAGGTCTTCGGGAATCGCGGCGCAGTTGACCTCGACGAACATGGCTTCGTTGCGCGGGCTCTCAGCGTGAATGGCCCGCGCCACCAGTTCCTTGCCGGTGCCGGATTCGCCGAAGATGAGGACGCGGCCGTTGGTGGGGGCCATGAGCACGATCTGCTGGCGCAGCGCCTTCATGGGAATGCTGCTGCCCACGATGACGCTCTTGGGCTGTTGCCGCTTGAGGTCGCGGTTCTCCAGCCGCAGCCGCCGCGCCTCGACCGCGTTCTTCACCAGGATGAGCGTTTTCTCAATCGACAGCGGTTTTTCCAGGAAATCGAAGGCGCCGAGCTTGGTGGCGCGCACCGCGGTTTCGATGGTGCCGTGGCCGGAGATCATGATGACCTCCGGTGGATTGTCGGCTTGCTTGATCTTGTGCAGCGTCTCCAAACCATCCATGCCGGGCAGCCAGATGTCGAGCAGCACCACGTCGAAGGGCCGCTTGTCGAGCATCTGCAGGCAAACCTCGCCGCTGCCGGCCATGCCGGTGGCGTAGCCTTCGTCCTCGAGCACACCTTTCAGGGAGTCGCGAATTCCGGGCTCGTCATCAACGATGAGGATGTTGGATGTCATGCACGCCCCGTCCCGGGGGAACAGGTGATTCTAGCGGAGTTTGACTGCGGACGGTCGTCCTGGGCTGCGATGCGTCTGTCTTCACCGAATGCATCAGCCATTAGCAGCCGCTTGGACGACGGCATCGCCAGCAACCGGCAACTCCACAATGAAGCGCGCGCCGACCGGCTTATTCTCCTCGACGCGAATGGTGCCGTGATGGTCCTCAATGATCCGGCTGACAATCGCGAGCCCCAGCCCGGTGCCACGCTGCTTGGTGGAGAAGTAAGGAAGGAACAATTTTTCCTTGAGCTCGCGGGTGACGCCGTGGCCGGTGTCGGCGACAACGATTTCGATGGCTTCGCGCGAGCCGGCCAGCGAGGTCGTGATCTCGACTTCGCGGACCATGGCTTCCTGCATGGCTTCCGCGGCGTTGTCCACCAGGTTGGCGATGGCGCGCTTGATGGCCTCCGGGTCGGCCATGACCTTGGGCAGGTCGGGAGCAAGCTGGGCCTGGACACGGATGCCGTCGAGCCGTCCATTGAACATGGCAAGGGCCGATTCGACGATGCTGTTGACATCGGCCGGCTGTGGCTGGGCTTGCGGGAAGCGCGCGAAGGTGGAGAACTCGTCGACCAGCGTACGCACGGTCTCGACCGCTCCGCCAATGGTTTCGGCGCAACTGGTGATCACGTCCAGAGACTGCTTGTCCGGCGGAGTCCCTCGCTCCAGGTGGCGGCGGATTCGCTCCGCGGAAAGAGCGATCGGAGTCAGAGGGTTCTTAATTTCGTGCGCCACACGCCGTGCGACCTCGCGCCATGCCGCCTGCTTCTGCGCCTTGAGCAGGTCGGACAAATCCTCGAATACCAGCACGTACCCCTGGCCCTGGCCGTCATGTTTCAGCGATGCCGCCGTCACCGCAACCGTGAGGTGATGACGCTGAAAAGGAATTTCCATCTGACTCGTGGCCGAGCCCATGCGATCCGCCTTGCGCAGCAGGTGATGCATCTCCTGCATGACTTCGGGCGGAAAGATGTGGTCGATGCGGACGCCGTCATGGACGCTGTTGCCTTCCGGCCAGAGGATGCGATGGAGCGCATTGTTGGTGTGGGTGATGCGGCGCTCGGCGTCGAGCGAAAGCACGCCAGTAGGAATACTCTCGAGAATGGTCTCCATGTGCCGGCGGCGCTGATCGAGGGCGGCGTTGGCCTCCGCCAGTTCGTGGCTGGAAGCTTCGATCAGGCGGCGCGACGATTCCAGGTCCTCGGCCATGCGATTGAACGAGCGCACCAGTTTGCCGAGTTCGTCGCCGGTATCAACCGGGACGCGGTAATCGAATTTTCCGCGGGAGATCTGCTCGGTGGCCTCCGCCAGGGCGGCAACCGGCCGGGTGACGAACTTGGACAAAAACAGCGCCAGCCAAGTGGCGGCGAACAGCACCAGGACGGTGAGGAGCAGCAGCAAGCCCATGTAGGTTCGTCGGACGAGCTTGCGTTGCTGAGCGAGTTCCAGATAACGGCGCTGGCTGGCTTCGATCTGCGTCATGGTGCGCGAGAATTCCTGGGGCAGGGGCATGCCCACCAGCAGCCATCCGCCGCGGCCGCCGACCATGGCGGCGCCGAGCATGTATTCGACCCCGTTCAGATGGAGCGATTTCGGTAACGGGAGCAACGTGCCCTGGTGCTCGCCGATTCTCTGGCGCAACATTGGCCAAGGCTCGGGAAGGTGGTAGGCAGCCTCGGCTTCGCCATCGACGATGGCCACCGCGAAGCCGCCCTGTAGCGCCGCATCGTGATGCCGGAAGACCCCGACCACAGGGCCGAAATCACCCTTCTCGAAACCCCGCTGTACCGGCGCCGCCTCCGCGATGGAGGTGGCTTCCGCCTTGGCGTTATCCAGTGCGTAAGCAGAGAGCATGGCGCCGACTTGCGCCGTGTCCTGCCGGACCTCCTCGATGGGGCGGGAGAACCACTTATCGATCGATCGGTTCATCAACCCGTAGGCGAACATGAACAGGAACAGCACCGGTCCGAAAGAGAGCACCAGCGCGCCCAGAACCATCTTGGAGCGGAATCTCGAACCCAGCACGCCGCCACGCGTCTCGGCAAATAACTTCAGCAGCGTGCGCACCAGCACGACCATCAGCGCGAGCAATAAAAGGAAGATGAGGGCGGAAAGAGCGGAAAAGATCAGCGTTTGCTCGCTGCTGGTCGGACGCAGGAAGGGGAGGTCAAACGCCTGCTGCGACGAGACCACTAACAGCAGTAAGAAGATGATGATCGCCAAAACAATCAGCGCAGTGCGCCGACGGCGCGAACTTTCCGGCGTACGAATTGGCGCAGTGGCAGACAAATTGAACTTCCCAGCGCAATGAGGCGTCTTTAGAGGCGGGGTAGCAAGGGACATTATAACGACAGAAATCACGCCTCAGGTGGCTCGTCGAAAGAGGCGTCTGCGTTTGTTACAAAAACTTACAAATGCAAAAAGGGCGAAGACTCACTTTGTACGCGGCGCGAGCGTGTTCCTTTTAGGTCCGGCACCGGGCAGGAACGGCCGCAAAGGGCAGGCGTCGCAAAGCGGCTTGGATTTCAAACAGAAATTCTTGCCCACTCCAACTATCAGTCCGTGCATTTCATTGAACACCTGTCCAGTTGCGGTACGACGAGCGGTGCTCATGCGCGACGGTGAATGACAGGAACCTTGAGGAAGAGCCTCCGGTTTTAGGCGTTCGAGCGAAGTGAACTCGGTTTCGCAGTGGGAAACGAATTCAGGCGTTCCCAGTGCTCCTTCGAACAAGGCGCGGATTTGCTCGTAGGGCGCGTTTAGCGGCAGGATGCGATGCCGGTCGAGGATCCTGCGGGTGTAAGCATCGACCACGAAAACGGGGTGATTGCCCGCGTATAAGAGGATGGAATCGGCAGTCTCCGGGCCGATGCCGTTCAGCGCCAGCAGTTCCTCGCGCAACTCGGCGGTCGGGCACGCGAACATCCGGTCGAGAGAACCTCCGTAGCGATGATCGAGATAGGCGACGAAGTTTTTCAGGCGCTGCGCTTTTTGACGGAAGTATCCCGCCGAACGGACCAGCGTTTCCAAGTCTCGCAACGGGATGTTGCGAATTCCCGAAAGGCTGAGCACGCGCGCTCTGCGTAGTTGCGCCATGGCTTTCTCGACGTTGGTCCAGGCTGTGTTTTGCGTGAGGAATGCGCCTGCGATGACCTCGAACCGGCTCTGTGCCGGCCACCAATGCTGATGTCCCCAGGTACGAAACAGGGTTTGATAGAAGGCGCGAATTTTATCTGCCCGCGAAGCCACCAACTCCAGTTTAACCGGGGGCGGCAGGGCTGCGGGAATCGGCAATTGCAGTCCCCAGCCGGATCAGCGCCTGGCGAAGTCTCGAATGTTCGCGCGTGAGACGCAGGCAATCCCATTCCTCGCCGTCCATCTTGGCGCGAATCACCTCGAGGAGCTTGGATTTTTCCGCCGCACTCCAGGTACGCAAGTCGGAGGCGGAATGGAGGGCGAGGGCAAAATTACTGAAGGCATAGCGTTCATCAGTTGATAGTTGGCGCAGCGAGACATTCAGCGATGAAGCCAAGCGCTCACTGCAGGCCGCTCGAAAGGCATTGGGACCCAGGCCCGATTTTGCCATGTCGCGCAGCACGGCCATGCCGAGCATTCGCGCGCGAAAGCGATCCCAGTCTCCACGCGGCTTGCCGGGGAGTTCATAAAAAACGTGGCCCGAGGCGAGCTTCCGCAGAGTTTTCGCTGGAGTTCGGTAACGCGGATCAGCCGCGATCTTTTTTTCTTCCGATTCGACCAGGGCGGCGAGTTCGGGCCGGCCGGGCCGAAAACCGAGCTTGCGGTAAAACCAGAATGCGCCGGAGGCAATCGCTTCTTCGTTATCGTCGCCGAGCTGATACGGGTATACGGAAATGGTTTCCATGCCGAGCATTTGCCGCAGCGACCGCAGCACCTGTGCGTAAACCCATCCGGTTTCGCCCTCGCGAAAGGCATAGAAGGTGTTGAAGCCGATTTCCATCCAGTCGGCGAGCGCAATCGCTTCCAAGTAATTGATCGGCACTCCATTCTTCAGAGTGAACCCAGAGGCGTAGGTGCGCAGAGGAAAACGGTGGCTGGGCGGAACTCCCCAGATATAGATCTGGGTGCCGCGCCCGACTTCAGCCGCGTAAACCGGAGGTGCGCCGAAGGTCATGCCGTACAGGCCGCGATAGCGAACGGTCAGCACCTCGCGCCCCATGTCGATAATCCTGGAGCTTTCACGCGGAGACAGTGTTTCCAGTCTTAGCGGCGCCGCCAGCTCCTTCGCCAGCGAGACTTCGGCACGGCGGATGAGCGGTTCGCGATGATAGAAGGCCGGACCTGTGCCGCGCCGGGCCAGCGTACGGCTGGCGGTAAGCGTGCCGAGGTTCCACTGCACCGGCAATTGCAGCGACTCGTACAGCTCAGCCTTCTCGCGCTCGGATTTGTCGAGAGCGGCAAATTGCCGAAGCAGCCATCGCAAGCCGTCCTCGCTGCCGCGGGCGGCGTCGAGCCATGCTCGGTAGGGGACATCGGGTTCCACGAATCCGTCTTCATCAAGGAGGGGCATGAACCGTGGCCAGGTGTTAGCCAGGCGCGCCGAGTTGATCTCCGCATCCCAACAGATTTCCACATCCTTGGGGTACGAGGTGGCGAGCCAGGTTGCGATCTCGTAGGGAAGGGTGTCGATCAGCTCAATGCCGGCAATTCCGGCGACCGATTCATCATCGAAGGGCGACATGTCGGCGCCGGCGGATCGCAGTTCGGCGACGCGAGCGTGGATTGTCGAGAGCAGCTTGTCCGCCTGCCGCGCCACGCCGGGGCCTGGCGCAAAAGCGCGCAAAAAGAGGAGAGCGTCGTGAAAACGGATCAACGGCGGCGCGTCGCGAAACCGAAGCTTGTCCGCGGCCGCCATCGCTTTTTCGGCACGCGCGGCTTCTCCCGGACCGAAGCGTCGCTTACTCTCCTCAAGGCGAGCCAGGAGCCGCTCTGAATTGTTCGTCGCCATGGATGAATAGTGGCCGGAAGTCTAAACGTACGACTCGCAAATCACAAATCAGGTAGAACTCAACTCACAGGACAACCAAGGAGATGCCTTTGTTCCCTCGGCCGAGGTCGACGTCCGCTTTCAGCTCGGGGCATTTCTGCAGCAGGGCCCAACTACGCTCATCGGATATCCGCCAGTCTTCGCCGGCGATGAAGGCGCGAACCTCGCCCGCCTGTTCGTGCCGCATGAGCGCGGCCTGCAGGGCGCTGCGGAGCGCTCCGCCTATTCCCGATGAACCATAACCGTGCACAATCTTAAGAGCGGTGAACCCTTCCATCCGGCCGGAGCGCAACGCGTCATTCAGCAACGACAGCGCGAGCGGCACCGATGGCATGCCGTTTTCAAGATTGACCAGCTTCATGGCCTTCGATCTTTTCTGTGGTCTGGCCACGCGTAATCCTCGGCCCTCATTTATCATGTCTGCCTGTCATGAGCATGAAGGAAATTGCCAGTTGGGTGCTGAACGTTTGCCGGGTGCGCGGAGTGCAATTTGCCGATTGCCGGGTGGTGGACGAACGCCAGCGCGCGCTTGCCACCAAGAACGGCAAGATCGGGCACGTCGCCGACAGCCAGTCGCTGGGCATCGGCATTCGCGTGCTCGCCGATGGGGCCTGGGGATTTGCCGCCACCGACGATTTGAGCCGTAGCGGCGTTGAGACCACTGCCGGGGAAGCGGTGGAAATCGCGCGTGCTTCCGCGATGGTAAAGCAACACGACGTCCGGCTTGCCCCGGAGAAGGCTTACGTAGATGACTGGACCAGCCCCTGCCAGATCGATCCATTCAGCATCTCGGTAGAACAAAACCTCGACCTGCTGATGAAAATTGACGCCGAAATGCGCGCCGTCAAAGGCGTTACGCTGGCGGAAACCAACATGAATTTTCGCCGCTACGAGCAGTGGTATTACTCCTCCGACGGCTCCGACATCCACCAGGTCAAGTACACCACCGGCGTCGGCTATGCTGCCTATTCGTTCGCCGGCTCGGAGATCATGAAGCGCTCCTACCCGACCTCATTTGGCGGACAGTGGCAGGACAAAGGGTATGAGCT
Source organism: Terriglobales bacterium (assembly GCA_035691485.1). Lineage (NCBI taxonomy): Bacteria > Pseudomonadati > Acidobacteriota > Terriglobia > Terriglobales > Terriglobales bacterium. The sequence goes on along the minus strand of DASSIZ010000069.1, from coordinate 116,583 downwards.
GATCCACGAATTCAAACTGGTCGAGAACGCGCGGCGCATCGCGGAGGAATCCGTCGCGCTGCACAAGGCCGACCAGTGTCCGGAGGGTAAGTTCGACATCATCCTCGACTCGTCGCAACTGGGACTGCAAATCCACGAATCTGTCGGCCACCCCATCGAACTCGATCGCGTGCTGGGAATGGAAGCAAACTTTGCCGGCACCTCATTTCTTACTTTAGACAAGTTGCGTAAGCTGAAGTACGGCAGTGAACTGGTAAACGTGGTGGCGGACGCGACTCCGCAGCACGGCCCCGGTCTCGGAACCTTCAAGTATGACGACGAAGGCGTGCCTGCGCAGTGCACGCCGATCATCAGCCACGGTCTGTTCACAGGATATCTAACCTCGCGTGAGACGGCCGCCATGGTCGGGCTGGAGCGCAGCGGAGGAACGGTTCGTGGCGAAGGCTGGAACCGGCTACCCATGATTCGCATGACCAATGTCAGCATTCTACCGGGCGAGAAAAAACTCAGCCCGGATGAACTGATTGCCTCCACCGATCACGGCATTTTCTTTCAGACCAACCGCTCCTGGTCGATCGACGACAAGCGCTACAACTTTCAGTTTGGCACCGAGATGGGATGGGAGATCAAAGGGGGAAAGCTCGGGCGCATGCTGAAGAACCCATCGTATTCGGGGATCACGACAGAGTTCTGGAACTCGATGGACGCAATCTGTTCGCGGGAGCATTGGACGTTGTGGGGCACGCCGAACTGCGGGAAGGGGCAGCCTCAGCAGGTGATGGGAACGGGACACGGAGCCAGCCCGGCAAGATTCCGGGGAGTCAAAGTGGGGACAGCGTACAAAGGAAATTGAAGTGCTGACGAAAGACAAAGCACAAGACACTTTCGACCGGGTAAAGAAGTTCTCCACCGCGGACGAGATCGAGTTGCTGATCTCTGGTGGAAGAAGCGCTCTAACCCGCTTTGCCAACAACACGATTCACCAGAATGTCGCGGAAGAGAATTACATGTTGTCGGTGAGGACGGTATTCGACGGCAAAACCGCACGCGCCACCACCAACAAGTTCGACGAAGAGAGCGTCCGCCTCTGCGTGAAGGCAAGTGAAGGCCTGGCACGCGTGCAGGCCAAAGATCCCGACTTGCTGCCGGTCCCTGGGCCGGAAGTGTACGGCGAAGACGCGCAGGCGGGACGCACGTTTTTCGAAACCGCGAGCATCACACCTGCCGACCGCGCCAGGGCGGTGGGAAAAATTGTCGGAGTGGCCAAGCGCGAAAACCTCACGACAGCGGGAATTTTTGCCACCTCCGAATCGGTCGAGGCAGTGCTGAACTCGCGTGGCCTGTGCGCTTACCACACACAAACTTCGGCGGAAATTTCCGTCACCATGCTGGCCCAAGATTCGTCCGGCTGGCAAAAGGCGAACTCGCCCGACGTGCGCAACTTGAATCCGGTGGAGCTGGCAGAGATTGCCGCCCGCAAGGCGCAGCAATCGGCGGTACCGCAGGAGCTGCCGCCGGGCAAGTACACTGCGATCCTGGAACCTGCAGCGGTGCTCGACCTGTGTGGATTCATGTTCTGGGATTGGGGTGGGCAGGCAATTCTCGACGAGCGCTCCTTCCTCAACAACCGCATCGGGACACAATTGTTCGGCGAGAACATCAGCATCCACGACGATGTTTGCCATCCGTTGCAGTCCGGCGCGCCATTTGATGGCGAGGGCGTCCGTCGCCAGCGCGTGGAACTGGTGGGGAAGGGCGTGCCGAAGGCCCTGGTATTTGCACGCGTCACAGCCGAGAAGATGAAGAAATCGGAGCATGCTGCCAAGGTCGGGCCGATTGCGGCGACCGGACACGGCCTGCCGTTGCCGAATGAAATCGGCGAAATCCCGCTCAACATAGTTTTTGATCCTCCGCCCAATCCGCAGACTGTGGAACAGATGGTCGCCGGCACCGACCGCGGCGTGCTGATCACTCGGCTGTGGTACATCCGGGAAGTCGATCCCTACGAGAAAATCCTGACCGGGATGACGCGTGACGGCACCTTCTATGTTGAAAACGGCAAGGTCCGCCACGGAATCCGCAATTTTCGTTTCAACGAGAGCCTGGTTGAGATGCTGGCCAACGTCAAAGAAATGGGGCAGCCGGTGCGGGCGAGCGGGGAAGAATCCTTCGACATGGTTGTGCCGGCGATGAAAGTGAAGGACTTCAACTTTACCGAGGTAACGAAGTTCTGAACAAGGGGCGGCGGTACTCAAAAACACTTTTGGTTTAGCCCAACGAGTGATGACGACAAGCAGCGGTAACCGGCCGCAAGTGCCTGTTTCCGTATCACTTTGGTAACTTTCCCGGCCGCGAAAACCGGGTGTACTCTAAGCACTCTGTGACGAACGAAGAGATATCAACGGAATTGCGGACTGCAGTACGGTTCCCGCTCAGGCTCCCCATCGCCATCACCAGTTCTGGCGAACAACACCATGCGGAAACGCAGAACATTTCAGCCGGTGGAGTTTTGTTTAACTTGGAATCGGAAATGACGGTCGGATCGTCATTGGAATTTTCCATCCAAATGCCGGCGGCAGTGTTGGGCGCAACCACAGATGTACTGGTCACCGGAATGGGACGCGTAGTACGTTGTAGCGTCGAAGGCGGACGCCGTGCCATTGCGGCGGTGATTGACGATTACCGGTTCGAGCGTAGCCAATAGGACCTCGTGGGGAGGCACATGGCCGGGGGCCCGGTTAAGGCACAGTCCGACAGTCAAGCTGCATCTGCCGAAAGCGTTCGGCAGATCCGCGTTATCATTGCGGACTCACAGGCCATCTTCCGCGTCGGCATCCGCAAGGTTTTTGCGGTAGAAGACGACCTGCGGGTCGTCGCGCAAGCGGAGTCTCTGGGGCAAACTCTTGCCGCCGCCGCCAAGTTTCCTGCCGACGTGCTGATTTTCCAATCGGTAATTTCGGCCAACCCCCTGGAAGCCGCCTCGGAAATTCTGAAGCGCGCGCCGGAGCTGAAGATCATCGTCATTACCGCGGAGGCGGACGCCGACCAAACTGTCGAATACCTGCGGCGGGGCGTTCGCGGCATTGTGACCCATTCCGTTGCGCCTGACCTGCTGGTGAAGTGCGTGCGCAAGGTTGCCGAGGGCGAGACCTGGCTCGATAATCGCGGCGTCAACTGGGTGATCGAGGCCTACCGTTCGCAAGCCACGCTTCTGACCTCGCCACGTCCCAAAAACCGGCTCAGCGACAAGGAACTGCTGATCGTTTCCGGCGTGGCACAGGGCATGCGCAACAAGGAGATCGCGCAGGAAGTCGGTACCACCGAGCAGGTGATCAAGAATTACCTGCGCAAGATCTACGACAAGCTGGGCGTCTCCGACCGCCTCGAACTGGCGCTGTATTGCGTGCATCATCGGCTTATGGATAAGGGCGGCAGCTCTGTTGACATGGCGGAGGCGGCGGCTGCAGGCAACGGGAACGGCAGCACCTCAGGAGTCCAGTAAGCAAGAGTCAACCGCGAGTCTGCAGCGCAATCGTACGTCCTACCGCAGAGTTCCTTCCGACTTACCGCCTGGATTCGTCGATTCCTGAATTTCCCAATTCGCCAAGAGGGGCGTGGGCGGCTCGGGCCTGCGAATACGCTAGAATGAAGTAGTCCTGCCTTCGCAGTCTCTCCGGAGAGATGGCCGAGTGGCTGAAGGCGCACGCTTGGAAAGCGTGTTTACTCGAAAGGGTAACGTGGGTTCGAATCCCACTCTCTCCGCCAGCATTTTTATTATCAACGCCGGGAACAACGCCAGGCATGGCTGAGTTAAACCACAATGGGAATAAGCGCCGGCCACAGCGAATCGCTCGCTTCGCGCCGCCGCAGGACGAGTATAGTTCGGCTGAGATGGCGGCCGGCACCCCACAATTCGATTTCGACTTTATCGTGATCGGCTCCGGCTTCGGCGGTAGTGTCAGTGCCCACCGGCTGACCGAGAAGGGCTACCGCGTCGCCGTCATGGAAATGGGACGGCGCTGGACCGCCGCCGATTATCCGGAGACGAGTTGGTCGCTGCACCGCTGGTTCTGGCGGCCCAAGCTGGCGCTGCGCGGCTTCTTCAACATGCGCTTCTTCCGCCACGTCACCATCCTGCACGGTTGCGCTGTCGGCGGGGGTTCCATCACCTATGCCGCCACCCTCCTGCGCCCCCCCGACAAGATTTGGGACTCCGGGTCGTGGCGCGACCTTGCGGATTGGAAGAGGGAAATGGCGCGCCACTACGATGCTGCTTCCGCGATGCTTGGGGTAACCGAGAACCGGATTCTGGGCCCGGCGGACCGCCTGCTGCAGCGCGCCGCCGAGGCTGCGGGCGTGGGGCAGAGTTTTTATCGCACCAGCGTTGCGATCTTTCAGGGCAAGGAAGGCGACCAGGGGGGCAAGACCGTGCCCGATCCTTATCTGGGCGGAGAAGGCCCCGAGCGCACTACGTGCACCGCCTGCGGCGGCTGCATGATGGGCTGCCGTCATGGCGCCAAGAATTCCCTGGACATGAACTATCTCTACCTGGCGGAGAAACACGGCGCCCGTATTTTTGCCGAGACGCAGGTTGTCGACGTCAAGCCCCTTGGCGCCGCCGACGGCAGTGATGGATACGAAGTGCATACAGTGTGCTCCACCGCTTGGCTGCGTCGCCGGCCGCACCGGTTCACCTGCCGCGGCTTGGTCTTCGCCGCCTCCTCTCTCGGGACCATGGAGCTGATGTTTCGACTGAAGGACGGCGGTTCGCTTCCGCGCATCAGCGACAAGGTCGGCAAGCACGTCCGCACCAACTCCGAATCGCTGATCGGGGTGCGAATTCCCGGCTGCAAGGACGACCTATCGAAAGGGGTGGCCATCGGCTCGGGCATTTACATCGACGAGCACACGCACGTCGAGGCCGTGCGCTACCCGAGCGGCTCCGACGCCATAAGCCTGCTTTCCACCATCCTGACCGGCGGCCGCCCCGGCCCGCGACGGATTCTGCTCTGGCTCGCCAACTTTGCGGGCGCGCTACTGCGGCATCCGGTGAAGAGCATGCGCCTGTTTCGACCGTGGGGGTGGGCGCGCGAGTCGGTGATCCTGCTCTGCATGCAGGCGCTGGACGGCCACATCGAGATGCGCTGGCAGCGTCCCTGGTTCTGGCCGTTTCGCAAGTTCCTGGTCAGCCGCGGTGACAAGGTCCCTACCTACATTCCTGCCGCCAATGCCTTTGCCGAAAATTTCGCCCGCCTGACCGGCGGCACCGCCATGAGCATGCTCCCGGAAATCCTGTTCAACGTTCCCGGGACCGCACATTGCATCGGCGGCTGCGTGATCGCCGACTCTCCCGAGCGCGGCGTCGTTGATCATCGCCACCGCGTCTTCGGATACCGGAACATGTACGTGTGTGACGGCTCCGTGGTCGGAGCCAATCTCGGCGTTAACCCCAGCCTGACCATCACCGCCCTCGCCGAGCGCGCCATGTCGTTCGTGCCGCGTGCGGCGGATACATCGTGGAACGATACTGCCGATCCGATCGCAACTCACTCCTCAGTTTCGATAAACACGGTTCTGTGACGCACGGCACACCGTGAGGCGCCACAAGCGTGTTCCAATCTGGTACGGGTCCGAAGGCATTCCTCTTTCGTATTCTGCTCCCGCTGGTCCGACCGCGGTTAGCATGGCATGTTGCCAAGCCAAGTGCCGGAGAGAAGGCGTCATGACCACCGCAGCCCCAGTTCTCCAACCAACTCAGGCGCCACGTGATCCCGCAATTCCCGATGCGAAGCCTGCAATCATCAGCCAGGAGAGAATCGCGTACCTGGATGGCCTGGTGGCGCAGGCCGGCGCCGCCGCGGCCGCGTTTTCCCGCTACACCCAGGAAGACGTAGACCGCATTGTTCAGCCGATGGTACTGGCGGGCCTCCAACAAGCCATGCCGCTGGCGCGGCTCGCCGTCGAGGAAACGCGTCTCGGGGTCATGGAAGACAAGGCCCTCAAGAACATGGTGGCCACGGAATTCGTTTACAACTACATAAAGGACAAGCGCACCGTCGGCGCCATTCGGGAATTTCCTGAGCGCGGCCTGGTGGAGGTGGCAGAACCGATCGGAGTCATCCTGTCGATGACGCCGATCACGAATCCGACCTCGACCGTCCTCTTCAAGTGCATCATGGCGATCAAGACGCGAAACGCGGTCGTCTTCAGCCCGCATCCCAACGCCTGGCGCTGCTGCCACGAGGCGGTCAAGGTGATGTATGAGGCCGCGCTCAAGGCGGGCGCGCCCGAAGGCGTCTTCACCTGCCTGGAATCGCACACCCTGCAGGACAACGACTACCTGATGCACCACAAGGGCATCGGCCTGATCGATGCCACGGGCGGCCCCGGTGTGGTGAAAGCGGCCTACAGTTCCGGCAAACCGGCCTTGGGCGTGGGCGCGGGCAACACGCCAGTCTACTTGGAGAAGACCGCCGATCTCGACATGGCGGTGGTCGACATCATCACTTCCAAAACCTTTGATAATGGCACCATCTGCGCCTCCGAACAGACGGTCGTGATTGACGAGGAGATCTATGACGCGGTGCTGAAGAAGTTCGCTGAACTCGGCGCGCATCTTTGCAGTGATAAAGAGGCCCGGATACTCGCGCGTACTGTGATTGACCCAAAAACCGGGTGCATGCAACCACTGGCCGTGGGGCAGAAGGCGGCCGACATCGCGGGCTTTGCCGGAATCCCGGTCGAGGGCAACACCAAGCTGCTGATCGCGCCCATCCAGGGCGTCGGCCCGGAGTTTCCGCTCTCGGCGGAAAAGCTATTTCCCGTGCTCGCCGTCTATCGCGCGAAATCAACCGATGAGGCGCTAAAGACCTGCGTTGAGGTCAACCACTTCGGCGGACTCGGGCACACCGGCGTCATCTTCTCTACCAATGATTCGATCGTGCGGAAATTTGCGGAGATGATCAATGCCGGCCGCATTATCGTCAATTCGCCAGGCTCCATTGGCGCGCTCGGCGGTGTTTACAACGACATGGTGCCGACATTCTCCTTCGGCTGCGGCACTGGCGGCGGCAACAGCACCATGGACAACGTCAATGTTTTTCACTATCTCAACATCAAGCGCGTTGCCCGGAGGACTCAGGCGCACATGTGGCTCCGCATTCCGAGCGAGATTTATTTCAACCTGAACGCCGTGCAAAACCTGCGGCAGATCCCATCGCGTTCCACCGTCATCGTCACGAATGCAGCGCTGGAACAGATCGGGCACGCCGACATCGTACGACGTCACCTGCCACCCGAGACGCGCGTTCACCTGACCATCATTCCCGATGCCGAGCCGGAAGTGAGTGTGATCGCGCAAGGCGTGCAGGACTTCCACCAGTATCAGCCCGACCAGATCATTGCCCTTGGCGGCGGCGCGGTGATCGATGCCGCCAAGATCATGAAGCTCAAGTACGAATCGCCCGCGGCCGACCTGGAGCAACTCGGCGCGCCCTTCCTGGATCTTCGCAAGCGCGTGGTGAGCTTTCCCAGCGAGAAAGTGAACCGCTCGCGGCTGGTTGCGATCTCGACGACCAGCGGAACCGGCAGCGAAGTCACGCCTTTTGCCGTGCTCACCGACAAGCAACGCGGGCGCAAGGTGACCCTCGCCGATTACTCCCTAACGCCGGACGTCGCCATCGTCGATCCGCAGTTCGTGATGTCCATGCCCAAAGGCCTGACCGCCGATACCGGCATTGATTGCCTGACGCACGCGCTGGAGGCGGCGGTTTCCATCTATGCGTCGCCCTACACCGACGCCAATGCCATGCAGGCGATTCAACTGGCGTTCGAGTACCTGCCGATTGCTTTCGAGAATCCACGGAACGAAGAGGCGCGAACCATGATGCACAATGCCGCAACGATTGCGGCAATTGCGTTCGCCAACGCTTCGGTCGGCGTCAACCATGCGCTCGCACACGCCTTCGGCGCCCGTTTTCATGTGGCGCACGGACGCTCCAACGCGCTGATGCTGCCCCACGTCATCGCCTTCAACGCTTCCGTGCCGACCAAGTTCATGCCTTCCCCGAACCAGCGCACGTACGTGGCGCACAAGAAATATGCCGCCATCGCCGACCGGCTCGGCCTGGGCGGTTCCACGATCAATGAAAAAGTCAGGAACCTGGTGAGCGCTATCGAGCAACTGCTCGATCGCCTCGGATTTCCCCGTGCCATCTCGGAGATGGGCATCTCGAAAGAAGAATTTGAGCGCGCCGTTCCGGATCTCATTCAGGTTGCGTTTGACGATCCTTCCTGGCGATCGAACCCGCGAATGCCGCTGATGGGTGAGTTGTCCGACCTGCTCTGGCGCGCTTACCAGGGTCGGGGCGCCCAGTCCAGCGACACGCATCTACCAACCGGCGAAAAATTGCCGGCATGAGGGCACGGTCATGGCGGAACTGAAACAGCGCGACTCTCTTTCGTTCGGAGACGCCCTTTTTCTGTACCTGGAACGCGAGGGTATGCCGCTGCATATCGCGTCGGCCAGCATCTTCGACGGCGAAATTCCCTTGGAACAGTTCATGCGCTACATCGAGACGAAGCTCGATGTCGTGCCGCGCTATCGGCAGCGGGTAAAGATTCCGCCCTTGAATCTTGGGCTTCCAACTTGGAGCCACGATCCCGAGTTCGATGTGCGCAATCACATCCGGGAGACGCGGCTCTCCCGCAGTACCACCGCGGCGTTCAAAGAGGCAGCCGCCCGCATCCTGAGCCAGAGGATGGATCACGGGCGTCCGCTATGGGACCTGACTCTGGTGCACGGGCTCCCTGGGAACCGCACCGGACTCATCGTTCGCGTGCATCATTGCCTGGCCGACGGATTGGCCGGAATCGGCCTGATGAATGCTCTCATGGATGCCAGCCCGGCGCCGTCGCGCACCGGGTCGCATCCGCGTTCCGCCGCGCCCGCGGAAGGGCAAGAGCCATCCTTACTGGACAGCCTGGTGCAATCATCTCTTTCGGCCGTTCAGCAGTTGCTGAGCGCGCACTCGGAATTGCTGAGCTTTGCAGAAACTCTCGTCGCTGCCCCCAAGCCGCGCGATGGACGCGCGCAGGCGGAAGCCGTCCCCAACGGCACGAATCATCAGAGCGGGGTGAATCTCGCAACCGAATTCAACCGTCTGCTGCCGGAAGTTGCCGCACCGGCCGAGCGCTTGCCGTTCAATATCGTATGCCGCGGGCCGCAGAAATTTCACTGGGCCGAGATTCCGCTGGCACAGATCAAGGCCGTGAAAGACGCCTGTGGCGCCACCGTGAACGACGTGGCCCTGGCTACGATTGTCTCCGCCGTCCGAGGCTATGCGGAACTGCACCGGGTGCGGGTTCGCGGACGTTCGTTGCGCATTGTTGTTCCGGTGAGTGTTCGCGCCAAGGAAGACTCCGGCGAACTCGGAAACCGCATCACCTTTCTTCCCGTCACGCTCCCCCTGGACATCTCGAACCCGAAAAAACTAATCGCGGTTGTGCGCGAACAGATGACGCAGCTGAAAAACGCGCGTCTGGCTGAGTTTGTAGGCTTCGCCGGCACTTTGCTCGGCACCATCCCAAGCCCGCTGCAGGCTCTGCTTGGACCGCTGGTCAGCCAGTTGCCGCTCAGTATCTGCAACTTGATTTTTACCAACGTGCGCGGCCCCGAGACGCCGCTCTACCTGCTCGGGCACAAGATGGTCGCGTGTTATCCCTATGTGCCTATCGGCGGGGAGATGGGCATGAACTGTGCCGTCCTGACTTACAACGGGACCGCTTTTTTTGGCTTTACCGGTGACGTGAACGCTGTGCCTGATCTCGGGCAGTTCGAAAAGCTGCTTGCCGCCAGCTTCGGGGAATTGAAGAAGAGCCTGATCCCGACAAAGCGGAAGCGGAGACGCCAGCGTGCCGTGAAGCCGAGTCCGGACCAATCGGTGGCTGGCACGGCGCCCGTGCCCCCGCGTGTGCCACCCTCGTCGCACACACCATCGTCCCCTGAAGACGCGCCGACCCAGCCCCCGGCGCGCCACCAAACCGCGGTTGCCTAGCGTTTCACCCGCCGCCTTGGCCGCTTCGGCTTGTTTACGCGGGTTTCCAGTTCCGCGAGACGCTCGCGAAGCTCCTGCACGTCGCGCGATTCCCCGCGATTGGCCTGCATGAATCCGCTGACCGCTTCGAGAGGCGAAAGCGCTGCGTCGCGCACGCCGCTGATCCCGCTCTGCACGGCGTCTTGCAGTTTCGAGTAAGCGTCCACTGCCGACTTCACGAATTCGCGCCGCACCGTGTCCGAGGTCACGATCAGCTGCCGCAACAATTCCAGCGGCACCCCGGCGGGCTCATGGCGCGCATCCTCCAGGATGATCTGCGTCAGTGTCACGCGGGTCAGGTCCTGTCCAGTCTTGCCGTCAATCACCTGGACGTCGGTCCCATTTCGGATGAGGGCGGCGATGTCTTCCAGGTTCACGTAGCGGCTGCCGGAAGTGTCGTAGAGCCTGCGGTTGGCGTATTTCCGGATCACAACCTTTCCCGTTTTTGTCATTTTGCCTCGGCGGTGCGGTGCAACAAATTTCAAGAAGCATATTGACACATTTCCGCGAAAAGACTAGGGTTTAATCGTAATGCTGCAGCGCAGCAAATTGGAGGCATCATGCCAAGAGATACCAAGCCCCGTCCCGCCGCCCATCCCCGGCCTTCGTCTTTCCTTTCTTTGCTGACAGGGTGGGTGCAGCAAGGAGTTGAAAGCTTTTTCGCTACCCAGCGCGTGCTGGTTGACGTGGCGATGCGGCAAAACGCGATTGCCATGAAGAACCTGCGCGAGGGCCTATCCGACCCGGAGAATTCACCTTTGGCAATTCTCGCCGAACTCGCCGTCGAGGGCACTTCCAGCTTCATGGAGGCGCAGCAAATCCTGCTCAACATGGCGCAAAAGGAAAACGAGATCCTCATGGAAGGCGTCAAGGAGCGCGTCAACGGTTCCATGCCGCTGGTAGCCACCACCGACCTGGTGCGGCGCAGTATCGACACCTTCATCCGCATGCAGGAGGAATTCTTGAAGATCACGAGCAAGCAAACCATCGCCTGGCTGGAAGACGTGAAGGCCGGCAAGGGCTATCAGGGTACGCACCTGGTCGAGCTCGCCCGCGAAGGAATGGATACCTTCGTCGAGGCGCAAAAGAAGTTTCTCGACCTCGTAGCCCAGGAAACTGCCAAGGCCACGTCAGGCAAACCCGACACCGCCAAGCACGCCAAGAAAACGGAACTGCCGAAGCTGGCGCGCGAGGCGACCAACGCCTTCATCGAGGCGCAGAAGCGGCTGCTCGACGTCATCGGACAACAGATGAACGTCAATCTCAAGACGGCGACCAAGACCGTCGAGATGCTGACCCCGACGCGTTTGCTACCCATGGCCAACCTGACCGGCGAAGGAGTCAAGAACTTTGTGGACGCGGAGAAGGCGTTCATAACCTCCATGATGAAGCCGCGGGATGGTGCAAAAGTGGTGAACATGAGGGAGCGCCGCAAGCGCCCCGCATCGCGCAAGACCGAAAAGGTCCAGGCGGCGCACGCCGGCGCCTGACACGGTGGACGCGCAATGATCTGTTGACCGGCGCGCCGCAGTTCGACGGAGGCACGCCGGTCGACAGGCTTGAACATTCTCGTGCCGTGCGATATATCTCGAAACGAGCGATTGGGAATCGCGTGTCCCCTATTCTCATGCAGCAACCTGGCACCTGAGGCTAGCGGCCCTCCGCAGGTTATCGAGGCGCAGCGAAAGAGTTTCGGTCGAGCGAATGGGAACGAGACGAGGAGCTACGCGACGCAGAACCGTGGATAGCGGTGCGGCCCGGCCCCGGGTGCGCGAACACGAGGCGGATGCCAATCTTGCCATCTGGAAAGAGGCGCTGTTCGGCGCCGAGCTCCTCCTGCTGCACGCCTCGCCGGTGTTCTACGGTTTAGGGATACCACACGGTGCGGGCACGGCAGTGGTCGTAATTCCCGGCTTCCTGGGCAGCGACATCTACGTCGCCCACCTCAATTCCTGGTTGCAGCGCGTCGGGTATCGCTCGTGTTTGTCAAATATCGGCGTCAATGCCGAGTGTCCCAACCTGCTGATTCGCTATCGCCTTGCCCGGACCATTCGAACGGCGCGTCGGCAATCGGGTGCCAAAGTGCACCTGATCGGGCACAGCCTGGGAGGCATCATTGCCCGCTCGGTTGCCGCGCAGATGCCGGGAGACGTTGCTTCCGTTACCACGCTGGGAGCCCCTTTCCGCGGCACCGTCCTGCACCAGTCAGTGCTCGATGCCACCAATGTTGTCCGGCGGCACATTCTTGACCAGCATGGAGAGCGCGTGAATCCCGACTGCTATACGCCTCGCTGCACCTGCGATTTCGTGAATTCGCTGCGCGGGGAATTGCCGGAGTCGGTTGTCCAGACCGCGATCTACACGCGCGACGACGGCATCGTGAACTGGCGCTACTGTCGCAGCGGTTCCCAGGAAGTGGATTTCGAAGTTTCCGGCACGCACGTCGGGCTGGTCTTCAATCCCTCGGTGTACACCATCATCGCCGAGCGCCTGGCGGCGATCGATTCGGGGTCGTAGCGCCTGGTTGGTTCCGAAATGCCGGTTTTGAGCCCTCGGCGGAATTCTGCGATCAGGGCCGCTTTTCCGGCAGAAGACGGTTCAACAGCGCCTCTTCGCCCCGCACCCACAAACGGCTGGGATAGAGCAGCGCGCTGCACTGCAGTGTCAGCCAGTCCTTCGCCTGGACCGGAGAGCGAAACGCGGCGGGATTGGCCATCCAGCGCTGCGCCAGGTGGCGCGCGAGCGAGAAGCCGATTCCCGGCTTCACTCCCGCGACATCCTCCACGATCCCGTCCAGCGTCAGCAGCACCTTCGACAACATGATCAGCGGAGCAGGGAAGCGGATGCCCTGCACCGCCAGCCTCTCCAGCAGCCGCATGACATCCGCTCCGCTGGGCAGCTTTGTCGCCGGCATCTCCTCCAGCATTCGAGTCACGCAACGCCGGATCGTCCGTGCCTGCGGCGAACGCGTCTTAATCCGGAACTGGCTCAGGGCCCGCGCCGCCTCGGCCGTTCCCACCGGATCGCGCACCGTCATGGCCAGGAACAGCAGCGCCAGGTGGCGGCGCTGGACATGAGTCAGTCGTTCGCGCAAAGCCCAATCAATAATGATCAACTCCCGGGTCGCGCTGTTGTAAAGCAGGTTGCCGGCGTGAGGGTCGGCGTGGAACAGGGTGTTCTCGTCGGCGGCAAACAGCGGCACCGCCACCAGCGCTTCCACCAATTGCTCGGCGATCTGACGCCGCCGCCAATCCGGCAGGTGCGCCGCTGCATTCGTTACCTTTACGCCGCGCTCCTCCGTGAGGGCGGTAATCGTGGGCGTGCACAGCGCTGAAATCAGCCTTGGCACGCGCACCTTCTTTTCGTTCCGGTACTGTTCCCACGCTTCCAGCAGCGTCTTCTGCTCGCGCGCGAAGTCCACTTCGTGTTGCAGCAGCCGGCGCACTTTCTGGAAGGTGTCCGAGATCACGTGACGCCCGAATCCGTATTCGCGGTGCCGCGTCCCGAACCACTGTGCCAGGCCGTGCAGGAATTCCATGTCTTCGGCGAAGCAGTCGGGGATGTGCGGCTTCAGGACTTTGAACACGCCGCGCTGGCGCTTGCCCGTGTCGGCATCCAGCCAGGTGAAACGCACCACCGCGCTGACGCTCGCCTCCGACAAAATACCGGGCTTGATTTGGACCTGCAATTCGTCGAGGCGGGCGCCCAGTTGCCGGCGGATAATCGCCGCCATGTCCTCTGGACGAACATCCCGAATTCCGTTTTCCAGCTTTGCTAGCGCGTTGCGCAGTGCCGGACTCAGGTGCCTATTGCGGGCGATCACCTGGCCGAGCTTTTGCAGTCCCGGCACTTTTGCGATCAGCCGCAGCAGGCGCGCTTCCGCCGACGTTTTCGGCGGCAGTTCCAGTTGTTCCAGTAATTTCGGCGCCAGCCTTCCCGCCGACAGGTGGGTAACTACGTACATCATCGCGTCGCGTACCGGCGCTCGCCATGCCGCGTATGCCTCGGGCACCAGAGCCTCCACCGGCACCAGTTCGCGCACGATCCATCGCGCCATGGTCTCGCGCAGCTGTTGGCCCCCAGGACTGGACAATGCAGCTTCAATCGCGCTGACGCGTTCGCTGGTCGTCGCCGCCGGCGGAAGCATAGCCGCCGCCGCTGCGCGTAGTTGTTCCGGCGTCATCTGTGATAACTGGCTTTCGATCAGCGATGCGTGCATCGGCCGCTCCGCAACAACAGCACCTTCATTCGCCGATTATTGTAGAGCGGCGGCTCGCCAAGGCGCGGTGACGCAAGCCAACGTTTACGTTTCGACGAAGCCGGCGTTCCAATTCGGCAATCGGAGAAACCTGTGCGTGGGGCGAGTGCTTCAGTCAGTCAAGAAATTGGCTTAAGCTCATCTGATCGAATCAGGTTCGGCGTCCGTGCAGCATCGGCTCACGGGCGCCTTTACATGTTCGCATTGTTACGCCCCCGCGCCGGTGGGAAAGTTTTCGAACATGCCGTGCAGCCTGGTGATCTCCACCACGTCCTGCACGCGCTTGTTGGGATTGCAGAACTTCAGGTCGCTGCCGCTGCCCTTGGCCGACGCCCACACGCTGACAAAGGCCCCGATCCCGGTGCTGTCCACCAGGGTCACATTCGACAGGTCCACGCGAATTGGTTTCTGCTCGGCAAACAGGTCACGTACGGTCTTGGAAAATAAGGTCCACGAGTCCAGGTTTACCCGCCCGGTGCAGCGCACGATGATTTTTTCGGGCTGACGATCCACCTCCATTTGCAATACCGGGCTTTTGGCTTCGGCGCACATAGGGGTCCCTCTCCTCGGAACTCGTTCAGGATTGTACTCCGCGAGACGGTCAAAGCCTGAATCATCATCCGGGTTAGGGCGCGCACGCCGGGGATGCTGGTTTGCTGCTGGCCCGCGCTCTTAACGCAGCGGAGCTCCTCCATGCACGATGATCTGAATGCGAACCCGATGTCCGGTCATCACCGGCCGTTCCGTTTTGGTCACAATGCCGGGTGATGCCAATCACTGCGGGATTTTCTGCGCGGCCTAGACTGTGCACTGGTCGGGTTGTCAGACCAGTTGCAGAATGCCCTTGGCCAGCACCCTCAAGCCGCCCTTTGAAGTCCGCAAAGACAAGGTCTACGACCAGGTCGCGCGGAAACTGGAACAGTTCATCCTCCAGGAGCTGAAGCCCGGTGACAAGCTCCCCTCGGAACGTGAACTGGCAGCTTCGTGCAAAGTCAGTCGCAGCTCCATCCGCGATGCCATTCGCCGGCTGGAAATGATTGGCTTGGTGGAACCGCGACAGGGTGCCGGGACGATCGTTCGCGACATCTCTCCTGACGCGCTGGTGAACCCGCTGTTCTCCGCGCTACTGCAAAAGCGCAAGCACGTTGCCGAGTTGCTCGACGTCCGCATCATTGTCGAGCCTCCGATCGCCGCGCGCGCCGCGCGCCACATTAGCGCCGAACAGCTCGCTCGCCTGGAGCAGATCCTGCAAAGCCAGGCCAACAAGGTGGCTAGCGGCGAGTTCTCCATCGACGAGGACGCCGAGTTTCACTACATCATCGCCGCGGCCGCCAACAATTCCGTGGTCTTGCATGTAGTGGACGTGCTCATGGACCTGCTCCGGGAAACTCGCGAACGCAATATGCAGTTCGAAGGAAGGCCACAAAAGTCCTTCGAAGGTCATAAACGCATTTTTACCGCACTTTGCCGGGGGGAAGCCAAGGCCGCGGAAGTGGCCATGCGCCGACACCTGGAGGAAGTCACGCAACTCGTACTCATGCAGCACTAAACGAATGGAGGTCGCCAGATGGGCCAGTTATTTGCGATCGAAATCATCTACCGTGGGGTCTTCCAAAAGACTCTGGCGAAGAATATCTGCCGCGGAATCGTCCTGGCCGCCCACAATGAGGGCAAACCAGGCCTTTCCTTTGGCCGTTACGGGGACAGCCCCGAACGGAACGGCATTCCCGCCAAGAGCTTTGCCATTGTCGCTACCGACGATGAGACCCTGGAAAAAGGAATGGCTCAGTACGAGCCCAAACAAACCGACGTCACCGTTGTCCTGGACGACACGCTCTGCAAAGGGATCGAGTCCTGGGGCTGGTACGGCGTCCAGCCTGTGACCGAGCACCTCAAGGCGGGCGCGACCCTGATCGTTGCCTCGCTGGAGCAGCCCACCACCCTGCTGAAGGCGCTCCACACCCACGATAAGCCCTACAAGCTTGGCGTGGTCCGTGGCGTCACCAGCTTCTCCGGTATGTGGGTCTTCAAAGATGATCACACTGACGTGCGTATCCTCGGTGCCATCGTCAAGGCTTTGCCGGAACTTGCAAAGTTCTCCGCGTTGGAGAAATTCATCAGCGGCAGTCTGAAGAATCCTTTAAAAGTCACCTCCGCCCGCAATGTCTTCGACAAGTTCTCCACCATCGACGTGAAGCCCGGCACCGGCAATGCCGAAAAACTTGAGCACTTCGAGCTCATCGGTTCCTCTGCCATGCGCCTGGGCGTTTCCATCCCGGGGCAGGGGCAGGGCGGTCCCTATCCTGACCCCGTCACCAAGCAGCTCGGCGGCTTCCGTCCGGTCCGCAATGACAAGTTGAAAAAAGCGACTACTCGCACCCTGCGCCCGGTAGTGAACTTCGAGACCTGCACTAAGTGCACGCTGTGCTGGCTGAACTGCCCGGATGGGTCGTTCGATGTCACGCCCGACGGCACCTATGATGCCAACCTCGAAGCCTGCTGCGGGTGCGGCATCTGCGAAGAAGTTTGCCCGGTGCCCGACTGCATCCGCATGGTTCCGGAAACCGCCTTTGTGAACAGCGCCAGCCAGTGGGAAGCCTTCCGCAAGGACAAGGCAGCCTACAAAGCGACGCTGAACACCTTGGTGGCGGCTCCGGCAGCCGAGCGTTCGCACGGTTACCGCTTCAAAGGACAGTACAAGGACCAGGCCGCCAAGGCCCTGGAAATCGCCCAGAAAGCCTAGCTAGAAGGAGAATCGTATGGCAACAATGGCAGTGGCAGAACAAAAACAAGCCGAACAGGAAGCCCTGATAACGGGTTCGGAAGCCATGGCGATCGCCTGCAAGCTGGCTGACGTGGACGTGGTCACGGCTTATCCGATTCGCCCGTACGACACGGTCATGCAATACATCACCCAGTTGAACGCTGATGGAGAGATGGATTGCGAGTTCATCGTGGCCGAGGGCGAACACTCACAATTTGAGATCGTCAAGCATGCCTCCGTCTGCGGCGCCCGCGTTTTCTGCGGCAGCAGCGGCGTGGGCTGGATGTACGCCATGGAAGCCCTCACCGTCACCCCGGCGCTGCGCGTCCCCATGATCGCCATGGTGGGCAACCGCGCGCTCGACGATCCCGGCGCTTTCGGTACCGAACACAACGATGCTCTTGCCGTCCGCGACCTCGGTTGGCTCTTGACCTGGGTTGATAGCGGCCAGGAGTGCCTCGATACCACCCTCATCGCCTACCGCGTGGCGGAAGATCCCCGCATGTTGGTGCCCTGCGCCATCAGTTGCGACGGCGCCTTCCTCACCCACTCGCAGTCGCTGATCAAGATTCCCTCGGCCGAGCAGGTCAAGAAGTTCCTGCCCCGCTACGACCGCGGCAATCTGCTGATGCACCCGGACAACGTCATCTCCATCGCGCCTCAGGTCAACGAGGACTGGGTGATGGAAGTCCGCAAGCAGAACTTCGCTGTCACCGAGCGGTCCATGGACGTCATTCGCGAAGCCTATACCGACTTCGAGAAGATTTTCGGCCGCAAGTACGGCAACCCGTTCTTCGAGGAGTTCATGACCGAGGATGCTGACGTCGTCCTGCTCGGCATGGGGACTATGTCGATGCCGATGCACGTCGCCATCCGCGATCTGCGCAAGAAAGGCATCAAGGTCGGCTTTGTTCGCCTGCGCTGGTTCCGGCCCTTCCCGGCCGAGGAGCTGGCCAAGTGCCTCAGCCGTTTCAAGGCCGTTGGCGTTGTCGATCGCGACTTCTCCTTCGGCTCTCCCTACCTGAGCGGCGTGGTCGCCACCGAAGTCAGGACCGCGTTGTATCCGGGCAAGGGACCCAAGCCGCCGGTGTTGGGCTTTATCTCCGGGCTGGGTGGTCGCGAGGTCACGTTGCAGGATGTCAAGACGATGACCGAGAAGACGCTCGAGGCTGCGGAAGGCAAGTCCGTACCGCTGACGCAATGGATCGGGCTGCGGGACTAGCACGTCTCGGACGTGTACCTGGCGCCGGAAAGGATTAGGACAACATGGCTATCTTTGTAGACGAAAAACCGACCCAAAACCTGGAGGACTTTAAGGGTGTCAAGAAAGTCCCCCACAACGAATACTACACATCCGGCCACCGCACCTGCCAAGGCTGCGAGTCGGCCCAGATGATGCGGCTGTTGGCCAAGGCCGCCGGCCCCCGCACGATCGTGCTGGGCTCGACCGGTTGCATGTACGTCGCCAACACGTCGTACTACACCACCCCGTGGGGCGTGCCCTGGATGCATACCCAGCTGGGCAGCTCCGGATCTGCTGTGCTGGGCGCGGCCGCCGCGTTCCGCGCGCAGATGCGCAAAGGCAAAATGAAAGATGAGCCCATCAACGTCATCGCCTTCTGCGGCGACGGTGGTGGCGCGGATATGGGCCTGGGCGCCATCTCGGCGACTCTGACCCATCCCGATTACAACCTCCTCATCCTCATGTACGACAACGAGTCCTATGCCAACACCGACATTCAGATCTCCGGCACTTCTCCTTACGGAGCGAACACCTCGTTCAGCTTCCCCGGCAAGAAGCGTCGCATCATGAATCACCGCTGGAAGAAGAATGTCGCGCCCCTGATGGCTATCGGACATCCCACCTGCCGGTACGTGGCGACCATTTCCACGTCCTACGCGTTGCAGGCCATGAACGTTGTCCGCCGCGCCCTCAGCATCGGTGGACCGACCTTCGTGCATTGTCTGAACCCGTGCCCCAAGGGATGGGATTTCGATCCTCTCCAGGCGCACGAGCTCGGCGAGCTGGCCGTCAACACCGGCGTTTGGCCGTTGTACGAAATCGAGAACGGCGCAGTGAAGCTCTACGGCAAATCCAAGCAAATTGCCGAGGGAAAATTCAAGCGCCTCCCGGTTCGTGATTATCTGGAAAAGCAAGGCCGTTTCAACCACTTCATCGACGAAGACATTGACTTCTTCCAGAGCAAAGTGGACGAAATGTGGACCAAGTGGCTCGTACCCGGGGTCATTCCCCTCGGGGCCGGGCTCGAGAAGGAACTCTAAATGCAGGAAAGGGCCATCCGCGCCGCGCGGGTGGCCCGTTCGCGCCTCGAAATCTCTTCGTTGCGACAGGAGGTTGATGTCTATGGCGATGCCATCGGCTGGACCCACGGCCCCTGAAGTATCGCAATCTTTTCTATCGAACCGCTGGCTCATTCTGTTCTTCAGCGTTACCAGCATGGTCGCGGTTGCAAACTTCCAGTATGGCTGGACTCTGTTTGTAGGACCTCTCCAGAAGCAGCTTAAGGTGGAGCAGGCCCTCATTCAGGTAACCTTCACCGTTTTTGTGCTGCTTGAAACCTGGCTCGTGCCCTTCGAGGGTTGGCTGGTGGATAAGTTTGGCCCTAAGCTGCTGGTTCTGCTTGGCGGCATCATGGCCGGACTTGGGTGGGTGTACAGCGCAAAAGCGGAAACCGTTACCCAACTTTATCTCGCTTACGCCGTAGCCGGAATCGGGGCGGGAATCGTTTACGGCACTGCCATTGGCAGCGCGCTGAAATGGTTTCCGGACCATCGTGGCTTTGCGGCAGGTCTGACCGCGGCCGGCTTCGGCGCCGGCTCGGCACTGACCGTGTTGCCCATCTCCAACATGATTAACTCGGCGGGCTATCAGGCGACCTTCATCAAATGGGGAATCATCCAGGGCGCCATGGTGGTCGTGTGTGCGGTCTTCCTCAAGGCGCCGCCCGATGGATGGCTGCCGAAAAGCATGATCGGCAAGGACATCGTCGCGAAGAAACGCCAGACCTTGGACGACTTCACGCCCACCGAGATGTTCGGCACAAAGAACTTCTGGTTGATGTACTTCATGATGACGCTGGTCGCCACCGGCGGGCTGATGGCTACGGCACAACTTGCCCCCATGGCCGCCAGCTTCAAGGTGGACAAGGTCATTATCAAGTTCTTGTTCTGGTCACTACCGGCCCTTGCCTTCGCCCTGCAAGCCGACCGCGTAATCAACGGATTATGCCGGCCGTTCTGGGGCTGGGTTTCCGACCATATCGGACGCGAGAAGACGATGACGCTGGCATTCGGGTTGGAATCCTGCGCCATCTATCTGCTCGTTACCTTCGCTCACAAGCCGCTGTTTTTCGTAATTTTCAGTGCTTTCACATTCTTCGGATGGGCCGAGATTTACTCGCTGTTCCCGGCCCTCTGCGGTGACTTCTTCGGACGCAAGCATGCCACCGCGAACTACGGCTTCCTGTACACCGCCAAGGGTACAGCTTCCGTGTTCGTGCCCATCGGGTCGGCCTTGGCGGCGGGGAAGGCGTTTGACTTCCGCGCTGATGTCCTGCTGCTGATCGGCGGCCTGCTGGTTGTGTTTTCCCTGTTTGTTGCGCCTTCCGTACTGCGCATCAAGCTGGGACCGGCCAAGGCCATTCTGCTGGTGGTAGCCGGACTTATCATCACCTACGGACTCGTAATGACCGTGGTGCCGAACATTCCTGGCTTCCACCTGAAGTTCACCATGCCGAAGGTGGGCTGGGCCGGCGTGTTCAAGGTCGCGATTGCTTTCGACATGATCGCGGCAGTGCTGGCCTGGTTTGTGCTGCGCAAATTGAAGCCGCCGGTCAAAGAAAAGCCTGCTTCGCCTGCGGCAGTTCTGCGGGCAGCAGAAAAAAAGGAACCCGTTCTGGTTTAGAATCGCACGTCTGTGATCCTCCGGGGGCTCGCCGGCAAACGCTGGCAGCCCCTATTTCATTTCACAAACGCTATGGGGCGTCGCTTGTAGGCGCCCTGTTTTGTGGTTCTTCCTCACTTCCGCAGCATCCAAATGTGCATGGCGCGCATTTCCGGTTTGGAAAAAGATCAGGCGCCCTGGCACCTGCGCTGGATGTACCGGGCGATGCGCAAGATGTTCGGCAAGGACCTCACCCCGGCCAAGCTCCAGATGCGCCTTCCCGGTCTTGTCTGGGGCGGTATCGCCATGCAGGCAGCTTAGGCGTCGGTCCTGCAGCCTGCCGGCCTACCTTCCGCTCTCAGTTCGCAACTGCGTCGCGCGTTTCTTTTGCGGTTGCACCCCAAACCTCAGGAGTAAGCCATTGTTCTGCACCGCCAGCCGCGTAACCTGGCCATGTACCGGCAGCCCCCACAGCAAGTCGGGATCGAAGGAGATGAAATTCTTGTCCATGCTCACGCCCTTCACTGTGCCATCGCCGGCCAATTTCTCGGGACTGATTCCCAGCAGTTCCACCACGCCCTTCGGTAAGTGCGCCACCTTCTCTTTCTCCAGCTCCAACCGGATCTGTCCCGTGTCGGTGAGCGACACCGGCCCTTCAATCGTGAACGGCACGGTCACGCCTTTCTTCGCCTGGCCGGCGATCTTCATCCTGCCTTTGTCGTTGGTGACCTTGATGTCTTGCAGGTTGTGGTCTTTCAGTTTGCTGGTGAGCAACTGGCTGAGCGAATCGTTACTCAGGAAGGCGTCTCCCGTCTTGACCAGTACGATCTTGTTTCCGATGTGCTCGGACTTTCCGTCTGTGCCGGTGGCGATGTCGGCCTCAAAGGCACGCAGCTGGATCGGCGCGCCCTCCTCGCTGACCAAGGTTCCGGACCGGATCAGTAACCGGGTCGGCGGCTTTCCGTCCGTCTTAACCTTCGAGTCGGAGGCGGAGGCAGGACTGGCTGCGGAGGTCGATAGCGCGATGAAGGTCGAGATTCCAAAAGCAAGAATCAAAGTGAGGAGAAGGTAGGGCCCGAAGCGACGCATCCTCTCTTTGATGCACCAGTCCGGAGCCAACTCCTCCTAGCGCGCCGGTCACCGCTTTTCGCGGTGAGCTCACCGCTGCCGCCACAGGTTCTGCACGGCGTTCCGTTGTCGTCCATGCCGCTGCCTCGGCAAATTGGGCACTGCCGCTGGGAAGTATTTTGCTTAGTCATCGCGGATAGTAAAGGGCAACCTTACTGCCAATTCACGCGGTGCTGAAATGTTGAATCGCCACTACTTAGGAGAGTGTCTTCTGGGCAGCTACTCGTAATAATTTCCATCTCCGCGCCGTCCGGGTTAGTGCCCACTGACGAAGCCCAATTCGGTCCTCCTCCCGGGCAAGACCGGTCAACCTCACATGCAACCTTCGCCCCACGAGTGTAAGCTGAAGCGGTACTTTCGCCGTCTTCCTTGTTCTACAATTGTCCGGTTTGCCCGGCTTATCTGGACGATCGTGTTACTTTCCGCCTGCGTGCAGCGGGCTTCAGCGAAACCTTCAGGAGGACCAGGCCATGATCCAGCAGGATGTCCTGCAAAAGTTTCCCGAGTTATTCGGGAAGAAGAAAATCAACGGCCGCGAGGTCAACGTCGAGGAAACGATCGCCACGCTCACCCGCGAGCTGCGTCCCGACATCGCCTCCGTCCTCAGCGCGCGACGCGAGTTGCTGGCATCGCCCGCGCCGGCGCGCGAGAAGTACGCCTGGCCCAGTTGGGAGGAGAAATTCGAAGATCCGCTCAGCGGCAAGCCTTGGACATTCCGCCAAATCGTGCAGGGCATGATCGACAACTTTTTCGGCCGCGAGAGCGAATGGCGCTGG
This sequence comes from Terriglobales bacterium, assembly GCA_035691485.1. NCBI lineage: Bacteria > Pseudomonadati > Acidobacteriota > Terriglobia > Terriglobales > Terriglobales bacterium. The sequence continues at coordinate 93,659 of DASSIZ010000069.1, read as the reverse complement.
CGGCTCAACGACGAGACGCCGATCCCGAAAGACGCCCATCCGCTCACCAATGCCGGTTTGGAACTCACCGGGCCGTGGGCGCCGCTGGACATGGCGTTCAACGCGCTCAACAGTCCTGCGCCCGTCAACATGCCGGACTGGGAAGACGCTTCGCCGCCTCATTTTCGCCCGTACGGCGTCTCGAGAACCCAGCCCATCGGCGTTTACCAGGCATTGCAGAACGCGAGCGAAATTCACGACGGCCGCTGGAACGAGCGCGCCTACGAAGTGGTGAAGAAGGGAAAGACGCGCTCCTACAAGATCAATAAGCCGCCCTCGCAGTGGCCGACGCGCTTCAACCGCCCGCCCGGCATGCACGTCAAGTACGACCACATTGAGGTGGACGGCCGTCCTGCGCCGGGCATGATCGCGGTCATCGTCCTCTGGACTCTCAACAACTATGACGCTCTCCAGCGCGCCGGCACCGGAGTGTATTTCTACATTCCGAAGTTGCAGACGCCGCGCGAAGCCGTGGTGCTGGAAAAGATTCTTTCGCGCATCGAGAACATTGCAGGCCTTCCGCTCGGCATACTAAAGATCAAGATTCTGTACGAGGAAGGGAACGCCGGCCGCACTCTGCCGGCGATCGCCTGGGTGCTGCGTCGCCGCCTGCTCGGTACTAATGTAGGACGGTGGGATTATCTCGGTAGCATTATCGAGATGTGGAAAGACGATCCGGAGGGAATTTTTCCCGATCCCCAGACGATTGGAATGGCAACGCCGACCATGATCGCCTATCAACGTTACAACGCGTTGATGATGCTCATGGCAGGCATGAAAAACGCCGAACTCACCCACGCCGCGCCCATTGGCGGCATGGCAGCCGTGATGATCTACCAGTCCAGCGATGCCTACGGCCGCTCCCGTTACAACCCGCTCGCGCTTCGGGCCATGGTCATCGACAAGCTGCGCGAACGCCTGCTCGGCCTGATGTTTGTGCCCGAGGGATCGCCGGAAGGACAGCCGACGCTGGATGACATTCTCGCTGGACGAGCCAAAGGACATCTTTATGACGCTTACCGCCAGAGCTGGGTGGCGAGTCCTGAGCCGGCCTACGTCGCTGCCGGCAATGAGCCGCTGCGGTTACCCGTGGCGGAACTCCAGGCACGGCTCGACGCCCAAGTTGAAACCTCCGACGTGAACGGCAAGGCTGTCCCCACCGTTCCGAGCGGGCTGAGCGATGTCGAGCGCGGCGTATTGCGATCACGCGGCCTGTTGAACTCTGAAGGCAGGATCACGCCGGCGGTCATCAGCAAGGAGATGGTGGAAACGCCGGAAAAAATCTTCTCGCCAGAGCGTTGGGACTCGATTTACGGCGTGCCCGAGGGCGAGGTCACTATCGAGCACATCCAGCACGCCTTCTACATGGCGGCCAACTACGGTTTCCAGATCCTGAACGGCAACTTCGCCGCCGCCATCGACGATTACGAGCTCAAGCTGCGTTTCATGAACGATCTTGCCACTTACCGCATCAACGTTTCCTGGCTGTGGCAGGTGGCGCGTCATGAGGCCGCCATCACCAAAGACGGCATGTTCAAACGCTCCATGCTCACCGAAGACGGCGTTGAGCTTGCCAGGAACGCCGAACCCGTGAAAGCCGGAACGCGCTTTACGCACTCGATGTTCGACAAGGTGTGGAACTACCACAACGAGTGGACGGCAGAATTCTTCGCCGAACTTGACCGCCGCGGCGATCCTGGACGCTTTGACCGCTCCAAGGCCCCGGTCATCATGGAACTGCTGAAGCGCCAGTTGCTTTCCCCGCGATACATCCAGCATAGCGCCCGCGTGCTGTTTGAGATCGGCAAGGCAAGCCCGCAGGAGCGCGCGCAAATCCTCGATGCTGTGTTTGAGTTGTCGCGCGATCAAGTAAGCAAGCGAGTGGATGCAGGAAAGATGGACCGGGTGGCGCTGGAGGCGAGCGACTATATCTTTGACATCTTCCCGGCGGCGGCGAAAAAGGAGCAGGCGGCCTCCACGTTGCAGAAGCAACGGGCTTGACCCCGGCTCGGCGTGTTAGGGGAAGAGGTCGCGCCGCGGAAGCTCTTGGTGCGGCGGGGACATGGAAACCGCCGCGCGGCAGTCTGCTAGCGGCGTGTACCGGCGGCAATTCTTGCGGCACGGTATCCGAGTTGGGTGGAAAGCCGCCGCGCTGTTTCCTTGACCAGATCGATGATCCGCGGCAGCGTGTCCTTATTCACCTGTTGCGTGGTCCCGGTGATATTCAGCGCGGCCTCGACTTCGGCCGCCGCGTTGAAGACAGGGGCAGCGACGCAGCGCACGCCAAAATTATTCTCTTCATCGTCGAGCGCATAGCCGTGCTCGCGCACCGTCTCCAGTTCGCGCAGGAAACGCGTGGGATTGGTGATCGTGGTCGGGGTGCGGCGCTTCATGCCGCGGTCGCGCAGGATTGCCAGCACGCGTTCTTCTGGAAGGTGCGAAACCAGGGCCTTGCCGACGCTGGTGGAATAAATCTCCATGCGCCGTCCTACCCAGGTGTCCATCTTGATGAATCCCGGCGCTTCCACGCGCTCCACGTAAACCGCTTGCGTGCCGTCAAGGATCGCGAGGTGCGAGGTGATGTGAACGTGCTCCACCAGCGAACGCATCATGGGCAATGCGACCTCGCGCACATCCACCGCGCTTAGCGCACCGCGGCCCAGGTTCAGGACTTTGAGCCCCAGTCGATACTTGTTGTCGCCATCGCGGCGCAAGTAACCGTGTCTTTCGAGCGCCCGCAGGATATAGCTGGCGGAGCTCTTCGGAATGTCCAGCTTGCGGCTGATCTCGGCGTTGCTCATGCCTGAGGAACGAGCCGCCACCGCTTCCAGTATGGCGATCGTGCGGTCAACCGCGGTCGACGGAGATTCGATAACGACGGACATGCGAAGGGGCGAATCCCGGATGCCCAAAAACGGGGCAGCGTTGAATTTCGCAACACCATCGTACTGCTTGTCGAACGATTGTTCAATAGGCTGAACGGTTTCCTTCCGGCAATCGGAAACTTAGGTGTGCACTATCATGAATTTGCGTTCAGTATACTGAACGGACGAATTGACGTACGCCGCCGACAACCTCTACCCTCTGTACACCATCTTGAACAGTGTTCGGAATATTGAACACGGGTCCCTGGTTCCCAGAATCCGAAACCGCAGAGGAGAACGATGATGCCGGTGAATGGCCATTCAAAAGCAGCGAACATTTGGAACGACAGCCCGCGCTGGAAGGGGATTACCCGTCCCTATTCGATGAACGATGTCGAGCGCCTGCGCGGCAGCATTCGCGTTGAGTACACGCTGGCGCGCATGGGCGCGGAGCGGCTGTGGGAACTGTTGCAAAGCGAGAGTTACGTGCCCGCGCTCGGCGCCGTCACCGGCAACCAGGCCGTGCAGATGGTAAAGGCAGGCCTGCAGGCGATTTACGTCAGCGGCTGGCAGGTTGCGGCCGACGCCAATGACTGGGGCCAGACTTACCCCGACCAGAGCTTATATCCCGTGGACAGCGTTCCGAACCTGTGCCGCAAGCTGAACAACGCGCTCATGCGCGCCGACCAGATTGACCACTCCGAGGGCAAGAATGGCACTTATTGGTTCGCGCCGCTGATCGCGGACGCGGAAGCTGGCTTCGGCGGGGCGCTCAACGCCTACGAACTGATGAAGGCGATGATTGAGGCGGGCGCGGCGTGCGTTCACTTCGAAGACCAGCTTTCGTCGGCAAAGAAGTGCGGTCACCTCGGCGGCAAGGTGCTGGTGCCGACCCAGGAAGCGGTGCAGAAGCTGGTCGCGGCGCGGCTTGCGGCCGACGTGATGGGCGTGCCCACACTTCTGCTGGCGCGTACGGACGCCAACTCTGCCAAGCTGCTGACCAGCGACATCGATCCGATTGACCGCGCCTTCATCGAAGGCGAGCGGACCAGCGAGGGCTTCTTCCGTGTGAAAGGCGGGCTGGACTACGCAATCGCGCGCAGCATCGCATACGCGCCCTACGTCGACATGATCTGGTGCGAGACCTCGGAGCCGAACATCGAAGAGGCGCGCCGGTTTGCCGAAGGCGTGCACGCGAAGTTCCCGGGCAAAATCCTGGCCTACAACTGCTCGCCATCGTTCAACTGGAAGAAGAAGCTGAGCGATGCCGACATCGCGCGCTTCCAGCCGGCGCTGGCGGAGATGGGCTACAAGTTCCAGTTTGTGACCCTGGCCGGCTTCCACTCGCTGAACCTGAGCATGTTCGAGTTGGCCCGCGGCTACCGCGACAGGGGAATGACCGCGTACTCGCGGCTCCAGGAGAAGGAATTCTCGCGTGAGTACGAGTACGGCTACCAGGCGGTCAAGCACCAGAAGTTTGTCGGCACGGGCTACTTCGACTCCATCACCGAAGTGGTCACGCAGGGCATGGCGTCTACCAAGGCATTGGAAGGCTCTACGGAAGAAGAGCAGTTCCAGGTGAAGGTGACGCCGCCGGTGATCCAGATTGGTCAGGATCCAGCATGCCAGCCGATCCTGGGCGATTGTCCGGCCGTCGAACCGACCCGGCAACGGATGGCGGGCGACTAGCGGAGCGTTGCAAGAACCACGGAGTGAAGAGTCAGGACGAAGAGGGTTAAACGCTTCGTTCTGACTTCTTTTTTGCTGTGCCGGCGAGCCTCTGTGACCCGCGGGGTGGCGATGCGCTAGAATCGTATCGACACATATAAGGAGTTCACATGGGCTGCGGGAATCCATTTGCCGGCGAGCCGCAACAAACGCAAGCTGATCCGAACGCCCGGAAGGTGTTCTGTGTGAAATTTCAAAAGGAAATGCCGGGACTCGACGAGCCCCCGTTCGACAGCCCTCTCGGACAGCGCATCTATGAGAACGTGTCCGCCGAAGCGTGGAAACTCTGGGGCGAGTACTGCAAGATGGTGCTCAACGAATACCGGCTGAATCCGGCGAACAAGCAGGACCAGGAACTCATCCTCAAGCACATGGAAGAGTATTTCTTCGGGGAAGGGCAGGCGTTTCCTCCAGGATACGTGCCCCCGAAGACTAAGTCGTAGTTTGCAGCCTTCAGAGAACACTCTGGAGCAGGAACGCGCTCCGTTTGAGAGCGCGTTGTGTTTTGTTCAACCAGAGCGCCGCAGCGGCTACACAACCGGAATGGCGCTCGAGATCAGGAAGCGGAGGCGGCGGTGCGATTCGCGCAGCGCGGCTTCCACGGCGTACGTGTCTGGTGCGCGGGCGAAGATGAAGCCGAGGTAACTGGCGCCTTCGGGCAGCGGCACCAGTTTCTGGCGCAGCTTGGCGGTAATCTCGACGCGCTCGATGTCCGGTACCTGCCGCGCAGCATCCACGTTCTCCACGCCTTCGTAAATGCCCTCGTGAGGTATGGGAATCATCATCACGCCTGAGGCGCAACTTTCCCGCGACATGTGCCCGACATTCTCACCGGAAGCGTGCCGGAGAATGAGTTCTTCCAATGAGATCAATTCCCCGTCGCATTGGAATCGGAGAGCGCCGGCGCACAGTCCTCCGATCGGACGCGCGGCAATTTCCAGCATCCACGGGCCCTCGCTGTTGACGCGTAATTCAGCGTGAATCGGGCCGTCTGTGAGTCCGAGGGCGCTGACGGCCTGTTCCGTGCAATCGATGATCGACTGCTGCGCGGTATCGCTGAAGCGCGATGGCGTGACATAAATGGTCTCTTCGAAGAATGGACCGTCCAGGGGATCGGGCTTGTCGAAGATTGCCAGCACGCGTAACCGTCCCGCGGTGACGAGCCCCTCGACCGCAACCTCACGACCGGGGATGAATGATTCCACCTGGATCCAGCCGGCGCTTTCGTCGCGCATGACCCGCACTTCTTTTTGCTGCAGCAGGGCAACGATGCGCCTGAAGGCAGCGACAAATTCCTTTCCGTTGTTGGCGCGAATGACGCCGCGGCTGGCGGACAGCCCCAGCGGTTTCAGCACGCAAGGATAAGGAACAGCGCCACCGACTTCCGCAGGATTGGAGACCACCTTGAAGCGCATGTACCAGGGAACGCGCATGCCGGCCTGCTTGTAGCGCTCGCGGGCCAGGAACTTGTTGTGGCAGAGTTCGACGCCTTCCGGAGGGTGGAAGCGGAGCCGGAGATCGCGCGCGACCAGGGCGGCAGTGGCGGTGGGTCCGTCTCCGATCGCAGTGACGCCTTGAATCGGATGGTGCTGGGCGAATTCACGGATTTTTCCAGCCGACTCGCGCGGTTTCTGGAAACGTATCGAAATGGCGCCGTCGCCCCAGGGATCGTCAAGTGCGTGGCAGGAGTCAGTAGCGAGCACGAGTGGAAGTCCGATGCGCTCGGCGGCAGCGCGGAACTGTTGCGCCTGGTAGCCGGTGGTGCTGGAGAGGAGGAGGAGTCGTTTCATTCGCTTTTCTATTGTAGCGGGATGGCGTAGCGGGTCGGTGGAGCGGTCGCATGCCACATCGCAATAGAGAAAAACCCGCTCCGAAGAGCGGGTTGGATTCCCGAAACCTTGATTGCCGGACCTCGGACGCAAACGCGAGATCAGGCAGCTCTCGAGCGGGCAAGCTTCACGTTGCGGGTCACCGCCTCGACGATGCAGGCGACGTCGCTGGCGTAGCAGCAATCCACCGCGCCGGCGGCGAGGGCAGCGGCCCACATCTCTTCATCGGGGATGCGATGCGTGCACACGATGCTGGTGTTGTTGAACTCGCGGGCAAGTTCTTGGACATCATCCACTGAAGCCAACTCCAGATCGACGACAGCGACGTGCGCGCGATGCTTGGGAATAGCGTGGCGGACTTCGTCCAGCGTCCCGGCGACGGACACGGTGCCAAAGTGATGGTTTAACGAGGCGGCGAGCTGCCCGGCGGCCTGGCCATCGTTGCTTGCGATTACGATACTTAGAGACTGCATGGGGCCCCCTTTCGAAACTGAATGTGCGGCTGTCCCGATTGAACTAAGACTTGGCCTCGGCGCGTTCAGCCGAGGGTTCGAAAGGTTCAGGTTGTAGTTTGCCGTTTTGCTTCAGGAGGATTTCCACCTTGCCTTCGGCGGCCTCCAGTTCCTGGCGACAGGAGTTGGAGAGCCGGACACCCTCTTCGAAGAGCTTGATGGCCTGTTCTAAGGGTACGTTTCCCTTTTCCAGCTCATCCACGATCTTTTCCAGCCTCTGCAAGCACTCTTCGAACTTGGGCAAAGCCACTCCTCAACAATTAATTCTAATCCAGTTTCCCAAACCCGCACCCGGAATATTTGGGACAACCCCGCAAGTGCAGATGGCCGATGTCGACGCTCGCACTTTAGGTCAGTAGAGGCATGCAACTGATTGACAGCATTCAGAAAGCACCATAAATAGTGCAATACACAAAAGGCACCATAAATCGTGCAATATATGCGGGGAGTTCTATGCGCTGGCGCTGCCGGTGGACCGGGTCCCAAGTGCTTCGAGGACATCGACAGCGGCGGCGAAGCGGCCCAGCGGGGCGCTGATCTGAACGCCTTGGACCATTTCCCGGACCGCCAACAGCATCTCCCGGGCAATGGCGACACCTTCGGCACGGGCGGCTTCAGCGGTGGCGGCGCGGTTCATGCGCTGCATGATGTCGTCGGGCACGGCAACCCCCAGTTCACTTTGCATGAATTCGGCATTGCGCGCGCTGACCAGCGGCCAGATGCCGGCGAGCAAGGGAATGCGGCAGTGCTCGATGCGGCGCAGGAATTGCTCCAGCAAAGCCAGGTCGAACACTGGCTGGGTGACGGCGTATTCGGCTCCGGCTTCAACTTTGTATTCAAAGCGGCGAACTTCCTCGTCGAGGTTGGGCACGCCGGGATTGGCACCGACGCCGATAACAAACGCGGTGGCGGCGCCGATCGGATTGCCGCCCAAGTCGAGACCCCGGTTCAGCCCCGAGACGATGTTGACCAGTCCGATGGCGTCCACGTCGAAGACGGCGGTCGCGTCGGGATAGTTGCCCATCTTCGGCGGATCGCCGGTTATGCAAATAAGGTTGCGGATGCCGAGGGCTTCGGCGCCGAGCAAGTCGGATTGAATGCCGAGCACGTTTCGGTCGCGGCAGGTGTAATGGAGAACGGGTTCGATGCCGACCCGCTGCTGCATGATGGTGGCCAGGGCCTGGTTGCTCATGCGGGCGGAGGCGCGAGGACTGTCGGGAATATTGATGGCATCGACGCCGACCGATTTGAGGTAGCGGGCCGCTTCGATTTCCTTTGTCGGCTGCGCGCCACGCGGGGGAACGATTTCGATCAAGATGGCAAACTCGCGACGCGCGATCCTGGCCCCAAGCCTGGTGCGCTGTTCCAAGGGCAGCGTGGGAACCACCGGCGCCTCGCTCTTCTTCTTGACCACCGCCGGCGAGGCGGCGCCCTTGGCGGCGTCGGCGCGCACAAATGACTTCATGAACTTGATGTGCTCCGGCGTTGTGCCGCAGCAGCCGCCAATCAGACGAACCCCGGCAGCGATGAATTGCGGGATATAGTTCGCCATGTACTCGGGCGAGCAAAGATAGATGTTACGGCCCTCGACCGCGCGCGGCATGCCGGCGTTTGGTTGTGCGGCGAGCGGGACGCCGTTGGCGGCCTGATGCACGCGCTCCATGGCGCCCAGCATGGCGCCGGGACCGACGCTGCAATTGCAACCGATTACGTCGGCACCCCAGTCCAGGAGCTTGGCGGCAAAAGTTTCAGGACTGGCGCCGTCCAGGCAGTTTCCGTCTTCGTCGATGGTGACTTGGGCTACGACAGGAATGTCGGGATTCACGTCGCGGGCAGCGCGAATCGCCTGGCGGATCTCGTCGAGATACCCAAAGGTCTCCAGCATGATCAGGTCAACCCCGCCTTCAACCAGGGCTGAGATCTGCTCAATGAAAGCGGCGTGCGCTTCATCCAGAGAAATCTTGCCGAGCGGCTCAATACGAACGCCCAGCGGGCCAACCGATCCTGCGACCAGGCCGCTGAAGGCTTTGGCTGCTTCGCGGGCGAGCGTGGCGCCGGCGATATTGATTGCCTTGGTTTTTTCGGCGCAGCCATGGCGCGCCAGTCGGAACGCGTTCGCGCCAAAGGTATTGGTCTCGACGATCTCTGCGCCCGCCTGAAAGTAGTCGTGATGGATGTCACGGATCAGGTCAGGCATGGCGAGGTTGAGCTCGTCGTAACAGCGGTTGATGAAAATTCCCTTGGAGTACAGCAGCGTGCCCATGGCTCCGTCGCAGAGCAGCGGGCGTTGTTTCAGGCGTGCGATCAGGTCAAGTGGCATGCGTAGCTGTGTCCCCGGGGCGGTTTCAGAAATCGGGCGAAGACGCCTGCCTCCGTTCGGTGGCACAAGCCGTACGGAGACGCCGATCACGGCGCAACGGAAGCCGCATGGACCTTGAAACCGCTTCCATGTGTTCAACAAATGTACTACGAAGGGCGGGATGGCTGGAAGCCGACGCTCCCAAGTCGTTTGTTATAATTGGCGATTCCAGCGACGCAATTCGATTCCAGTAGGCGGAGTCCGGAGCGTTTTGAAGCGAGCAATCATCCTGGCTTTTTGCACGGCGACATTGGGCACGCTGCTTTCATGTGGCGGCGGCGGAAGCAACACCAGTTCTTCCCGCAGTACCGTCAGTGGTATCAAGAAGCGCGCCTTCATCAGCAACAACTTCCAGAGCCAGATCGATATCATCAACGCGGCCAATGATACAGTCAATACGACGGTGGTCTCGAACGCGAACGGCACCACGTCCTCGACGCCGGCCAATGTCATCAGTGCGGGTGCGAACCCGTCGCAAATGGTTCTGACGCCGGACAAGAAGCTGACCCTGGTATTCGACCAGGGGGCCAGCACGATTGCGGTGATCACAAACGCGACGGAGTCGATCACGACGCAGATTCCGCTTCCCGCATTCACCGAAAGTTTTGTGGTGGCGCAGGACAGCACGACTGTCTACGTGGCGGTGCCGAATGCACCGATGTCAGGACCCTCCGGCGCCGTGGAGGTGTTGAATGCGACGGGGGGCACGCTGACGAGTACGATCGCGGTGCCGGCGGCGCGGCGAGTCGTGCTCAGCCACAACGGCAGCAAACTGCTGGCCTTCGCGGATGGTACGGACCAGATGTTTGTTGTGGATACAGCTGCGAAGACGGTGACTACGGTGAGTGGGTTCGACCGGCCGGTTTACGGGGTGTTCAGCAGCGACGACAGCAAGGCCTACATCATGAATTGCGGCCCGGAGTGCGGCGGGAACTTGGCCAAGGTAACGGTGTTGGATATGACGTCCAATGCGCCGGGTGCGACGGTGGCCGTGTCGGCGGCAAGGTTCGGCATGCTGGACAGCTCCGGAAATCTTTACGTGGCGGGTACGACAGCTAGCGGCGGCAAGTTGGACGTCGTGAACGCGAGCAGCCTGGCAGTGAATAAGTCAGGAGTGGCGATCAGCGACGGGGTTCACACGCTCATGGCGTTGGGCGCGAACAACAAGCTGTTTATCGCATCCCGGACGTGCACCAACACGGTGCGGGGATGCTTGTCAATTTATGACATATCGGCGGGAACGGCGGTGACGTCGGCGGCGGGTGGTGGAGACGTGACGGGGATTGAACCCTTGTCGGGCCGGAATGTGGTGTACGTGATCGAGGGTGGCGAACTGATTATTTACGACACAACCACGAACATGCCACAGTCGACGCAGATTGATATTGTCGGAAAAGCTTTTGACGTCAGAGTCGTCGATTAGCTCAACAGCTAGCCTTTCAACACACCAATTATTTCGGTTCCAATTTCAACTCATGAACGCGGGACTTCTGCACGGAGTCCGCAGAAAACGCAAGTGGGAAGGTTGTTCCCTGGTACCACGCCTGCCATTGGTCCATAAAATAAGGGCTTAGGAAGTTCCCAGCTTCGCCGCTGACGATGTTCAAAGTTGAAGCGTCGAGGTTGCTGAAGTCCACCGTCAGCCGCTCGGAGGGGCCGAAGCCGAGCCCGACTTGCTTGACCGTGGTGCCGTCGCCGGACTGCGGCAGGCGGCCGGGACCGGTCCAGCGATTCAGGAACGGAACGCGGCCAAAGAGAGGGTGCTGCAGGTACACAGGATGGGTGGGACCCCATTTCCAGGAAGCGAGATGGCGGGGGGCGTATTTTGCGCTGATGGCCTGCTCCACCGCGGCGGCCAATAGATCGTCCCACGATTTGTAGTTCTTCGGCAGCCAGCGCTGCGGGCGCTCAGTTAGAAGATTCTCCAGCCACACAGCAGAGTTCTGCCAATGGTATTCGCGCCAGCCGCTGTCGGGATTTCCCGTCGAAGCGGCGCCGAGGTATGGCTCCAACAACATACGTTGCAACTCGCGGCGCGCACCAACGGCAATGGTGGGCGCGGCAGAATCGACGGTCAGCCGGCCATCCCAATTGCGCATCAGGTCGGCAGCCTGGCGCACGCGCTGCGAGGCCGAGGGCATGTGGTCGACTGCCGTGGCGAATTGCCGGGCGAAGAAGCGATCCAGGTCAGAGTAGATGTCGGTCTGAAGAGCAAGCATGTCGGCGGGCGAGAATTTCTTGTCCTGCTGCAGCACCTGGTAGATACGGTCGGCGCGGTAGGGCGACATCCACTCCGCGCTTATCAGGTAGGAATAGCCGTCAGGTGTGACGCGCCCATTGGCGGTGCCGATGATCCCGGAGGGCGGATCAAAAACGCTGGGCATGCTGTCGAAGGGCACGTAGCCTGTCCACTCATAGGTTTCAACATTGCCTGGAACCGGCTTGGTAGCGTCGCCGGCCGCGCGCAGCGGGACCCAACCTGTCGCCTGGTAGCCGATATGACCGTCCACATCGGCGTAAACGACGTTTTGGCCCGGACCTCCGAAATGCGAGGCGGCACGGCGAAAGTCCTCCCAGTTCCGTGCCAGATCGAACTCGCGAATGCATTGCAAAGTGCCGGTGAGCAGATTCGGATCCCAGAGCGTCCATTTCAACGCCAGCGGGCGAGTTTCCCCGGGCAGCAGGCCGGTGACGATGGGACCATGGCGCGTGATAGTGACGTCGAGCGCAACATCGGCCTGGCCTTTCACCTTGATCAGTTCGTGCCGATGCTCAGGGCTTCGACTTCCTTCGGGAGTTTCGTACTGGCCATTCTTGTCGAAGGCTTCCAGGTAGAGATCGGTGACAGCCGGGCCCAGATTAGTGAAGCCCCACGCGATGCGGCGGTTGTGACCGACCAGGACCAGGGGCAAGCCGGGTGCGGTGACCCCGGCGACGTCGAGATCGTCGGCGGTGAGGTGCACTTCGTACCAGACATTGGGGATGTGGTGCTGAAGGTGCATGTCGTTCGACAGGAGCGGCTTGCCTGAGACGGTGTGCGCGCCGGAAAGGACCCAGTTGTTGGAGCCGGGGAAAAATGCGTCGACGGTCGACGGTTGGCGGTCGACGTGAGAAGCGAAGACGTTGGTCATCGATACTCGTCGGTCGATGGCGGTAGCTAAGGCCGGTGCCGGATGGTCGATCGCATAGGACTCGCTCGTCACTAGTCGTTGGTTGTTGACGATATTGTGCGCCGAATGGCCATCGACCATCCCCCACCGCCGGTTTTCTTGTGCCGGCGGGTGGTCGCGGCGCGATGTGTTGGGAAAAAGATCAGCGGCGAGATCGGCGGGCATACGCGAGACAACGCGTTCGCGCGCCAGCATGTCTTCGACGTAGAACAGGTTGAGCATCTCGTTGAACATGCACGCGATGAGGAATGTGTCCTCCACCAGCCAGGGGCGTGGACTGTAGCCAAGGATGCGGAATTCGACGGGCAGCGCTCGGCGATGCGAATCGATGAAGGCGTTGACGCCGCGGGCATACGCCTCGAGAAGATGGCGGTCCGTGTCGGAAACAGTCGCGGCGCCGCGCTGCGCCACCTGCCGCATGCCGAGCGTGCGCTGGTAGCGATCGTTCCTGACGTACTCGGGTCCGAGTACTTCCGCAAGTTCGCCGGCGATGTAACGCCGCGTCATGTCCATTTGCCAAAGGCGATCCTGAGCCGTGACATAGCCCTGAGCAAAAAGCAGGTCCTCCATGTTCTGCGCGCTGATGTGCGGGACCCCGTGACCATCGCGGATAATGGTAACCGGGGAAGAAACCGCAGTGTGGACAACCCCGTCAAGCTGCGGCAGGGAAGCGCGGGCGGCGCGATACAACCATACAGACGCGGCGGCAACCGCGACCAGAATGAGTAAGACTATTAGCGTGATACTGCGGAGAATGAGGCGCGCGGAGCGTCGTGGAGCGGCAAGGGTCGGCGAGACCATCGACTACGAATTCTAGCAGCAGGCTTTCACGCAACACAGCCATGCCAAGCACGACACACGGCGGGTCAGTGATATCCTCATTTCAGGGTAACGCCGATGTCCACGGCTCAAAAACGGGTCGATGATCAAGCGACGATTTCGCGGGAAAGCGTGCGCGAAGCGGAGGGCATTTTTCATAATCACCTGAAGAAGGTCGGACTGAAGCACACCGAGCAGAGGGACACGATCCTGCGCGCATTCCTGGAAACGCGCGAGCATCTCTCCACCGAGGAGCTGCACCGCCTGGTCAAGAAAGAGGATCCGCGGATAGGTTTTACGACTGTGTACCGCACTTTGAAACTGCTCGCGGAATGCGGGCTGGCGAGCGAAGTGGCGTTTCACGACGGCATCACGCGTTACGAACACCAGTACAACCGGCGCAATCATCATCACATGGTGTGCACGGAATGCGGCGGCTCGGTGGAATTTTTTTCGCCCGAGGTAGGACGCCTGGAGCAGGAGATCGGACGGAAACATCACTACCTGACGACGCGCCATACTTTCCAGATCTACGGAGTGTGCGCGCAGTGCCGGTCCAGCCGGCAAAAAAGCAGAGACTAGCGTCCCTGGCCGGACATCGTTGTCGCCACTGCATACCTCTGAAACGAATCATGGCAAACATGCGTGCAAACGCGCACTGCTGGCCTTAATCGATGGGGCTTGCACGCTGCATTGCGTTGCGGGGCGAGATTTTGATAATGTCCCCGCCCTGGAGGCGATTCCGATGGCGCGGTTCTGCTCCAATTGCGGTGCGCAATTACCCGACAATGCAAATAACTGTCCTGGTTGCGGCCGACCAGCGCAATCGGTCGCAGGGGGCGCGGCGGTTGCGCCTACGACGACCGCAGCGGGCGGCCTGACCGACAACGTAGCGGGCCTGCTGGCGTACGTAACCATTATTCCGGCGATCGTTTTCCTGGTGCTCGAACCGTACAATCGCAGCCGGTTCATCCGCTTCCACGCCTTCCAGTCGATTTTCTTCCACGTGGGAGTGGCAGTGATTTGGGTGCTGCTGGGTTTCCTCAGCTCGATTCCGTTCCTGGGTTGGGCCACGCTGCTCCTGTGGCCGCTGGTGGGCTTGGGCTTCCTGGTGCTCTGGGTGCTGATGTTGGTGAAGGCTTACGGCGGGCAGATGTGGAAATTGCCGGTCATCGGGGATATTGCGGAAAAACAGGCGAACGCGTGAGACGATTCCAGGCTTGGAGCTCAAGATGCGGCAACCGACGGGCTGCCGCATCGCGCACTTAAGGTCATCCTTGCCGCAATGAGCGGCAGGCGAAAAGGATCACAAACGGGCTGGATCCGCGCCAGCGCTGGCGGAGCAACACCCCGGTTATTAAGCTTGCGGCTGGCTCTGGGTAGATCGGTAACTGGCGCGCAACTCCTCGACGATCTCTCGCGCCGCCTTGCGGGCCTGCTCAAACTTGTCGGGCTCGAAGGAAATGGCGCCCACGCGTGCATGCCCCCCACCCCCGTAGCGCTCACAGATCCGCGCCAGGTTCACCATGTTCTCCGTGCGCGCCCACGGATTGGACCCAACTGCAACCTTGGTGCGGAAGCTGCTCTTGCTCAACCCGACGCTGTAGGTGCAGGACGGATGAAGGTAGTAGGGCACGAACTTGTTGTATCCCTCCAAGTCCTGGTCGGTGACGTCGAAGAACAAGGTGCCGTCCTTGCACTCGGCCCGGCTGCGGAGCAGGCGAATGGATTCCTCGTGACGCTGGAGCAGCGGCGGAAGCAGCTCGGCGACGAAAGGCTGGCGAAGGATCTCGTCGAACGGCATGGAGGCGAGCAGCGGAATCAGACGCGGAACGAAACCGGAATCCCGCGTGGATTCGATGACCATGGTCAGTTTCATGGCCGGATGCTTCATTTCGACCGCGGTCTTTGCGTCCTCGTAAAGAGCGCCGTCAATGATGTCGGCCCATTCGACGACTTCCGCCACCGGCGCGGGATTGAAGCCGAAACGTGTTTCCGCGATGGTGGCGATGAACTTAGTGCAGGATTTGAAATCCGGATCGTAAAACTTCTTGGTGCTGGTGTCGTTTTCGTAATGGGCGGCGTCCTCGGGGGTGAGGAAAGCGCTGAGGTGGTGATCAAACCACCAGGTGATCTTGGGTGAGGTTGAGTACTTGAAGTCCACGATCGCGTTTTCGTCGCCGTCAAAGTGGCTTTCGTCGAACAGTGCCCCGGCGCGATGGACGAGGCCGCTGTACTGAAATTGCACGTCATCGCGAATGCGCTCCTTGTAAAAACGGCTGAACAAGGCGGCCGAGCAGGCGCCGTCGAAACACTTATCGTGGTAAAAAACCCGAACTCTCACAAAATCCCTTCTTCCGGAAGACGCGCCGGGGCAAAGCCAAAAGCGTATAGAAATCTCATCTCAGCGGGTGAATGTCAAGCCGGGTGGTCGAACAGCGACGCGGTCAGGTTCTGCGCGGAGTCGGCGCTTTGGCCTTCCTGCAGCGGCTCCGCGCACCCGGGATCGTCATTCTTCACTGCGTTGACGCGGCTGCTGACCGGAAAAGATTTCATCAACGCGGCCGGCAGGGGTTTCAGCATTTCCGCGACTTCCTTCACGTTCGTGAAACCGGGATCGAGCCAAAGGTCGTAGTTGTCGGGCGGCAGGATGATCGGCATTCGGTCGTGAACGCTCGCGACCAGCTCGTTGGGCGGGCCGGTTAGGATGGCACAGGTTTCGATGCTGTTGCCGTCGGGAGCCTTCCAGCGGTCCCAGATACCGGCGAAGGCGAAGATCGACTCGTCGCGAAGGGTGAAGCAGTAAGGCTGCTTCGACTTGGCCAACTTTTTCCATTCGTAAAATCCGTCGGCGGGGATAAGACAGCGCCGGGCTTTGAGCGCGTCACGGAAAGCGGGTTTTGTGGCGGCGGACTCGGCACGCGCGTTGATCATGCCTGCGGCGCCGGAGGCATCTTTGGACCAGTAGGGAATCAGGCCCCAGCGCATCAGCGAGAGTTCGCGAACGGGTTGCTTGCGATCCTGGCGAACGGCGGGAATCGAGTCCGTGGGAGCGATGTTGTAGCGCGGCGACCAATTAACATCGCAGTCAGCGCCGAAATATTCCCTCAGTGCCTCTTTGCCCTTGCCGAGACGAAAGCGTCCGCACATAAATAGAATTCTAATGCATGACGCTGCGGGCTAATCGAATCAACGCTGACCTGCTGGCGTTTGTCAAAGCGACTGCTGCCGTGGCTGCCTGAATCAATGCCCGGCCTTCACGTCGGTGAGGGCCGGGATGATTCAGCGCCAGTTCGGTTCTGACTCGTCATTTGCCGTTCACCGCCAGGCTGATACAATCCAGCGGTTCCCCTAAAATTTCAAATCAGCAACGTGACCGCGCGATGACGAAAGAATTGCGGGCGAATCGACAGGATTTCCTTACTGCTGCCATGGCGGCGGAGAACCGCTTGGAGTACGTTACCCTCAACGACTGGGCTTTGCTATTGGATAAAGCTAAATACCGATCTTTCGCAAAAGGTGAAGAGCTCATCCATATTGGAAGGCAAGAGCCGGTGGTCATCTTTCTGGCCAAAGGATCGGCCAGGATCGTTTCTGGCCGTCGCTGGCCTATCGCAACCGTTGCGGCTGGGGAAATTCTCGGCGATATGGCATTCATGGAAGGAACGCAATCCAGTGCCACCGTCCTGGCCGAGACCCCGATCGAGGCCTATCTCATCTCGTGGAGCGACCTGCGCCACCTTTTTGAATCATATCCACACCTTGGGTCGCGGTTCTATCGTTCCGTCGCCGTCAGTCTTTCGCGCCGCCTGCGCCGGCAGATTTCAGAGTAGGTTCTTGTCGACTGACCGACCGCCGACCAGCTGGCAAGTCTCGAATGATGAACTCGCCGCTCGCCCTCATCCTGCTTCAACATGGCTGGTGAAGGGAATCGGAAGGTGTGACAAAGGTCATCGCCACGGCTCAGGTTGCGTTTAGAATGTGCGGTTGTAAGAAGGAGCGGGGCCATGTTCACCCGATCCGAAAATACAATTGCTTGGTTCGACCGTCCGCCATCCTCTGATCCAAACCAACACCTAACCCGCCCGGCGTCCTTGTTGGTGCTGTTGCGGTGATCACACCTAGCGGAGGAAACCCCAATGTTCACACGTATGATGACCTGCACACTGAAGCAGGGGAACAAAGAAAAGTTCTTGGAAGCTGCACGCCAACTGCGCGGCGCTTACAAGGACCAGACCGGCTTTGTCGACCTGCTCACCTTCATCTCGGACGAACGTCCTGACCGCGCCCTGGTTGTCGCTGTCTGGAGGACGAAGTCAGATTCCACACAGTTCTACTTGAACTCTGCTCCCCTGCTGGACCTGAAGCCTTTCCTTGAGGAGCACCAGATCGAGCATTACCATCTGGAGCCTTCGAGCGTGTTCGGGATTGGCAGCGGCAAAGCCGCCTAATCATGGCTGCTTTGTGATCTCCGATTCCTGATTGCTGGCTTGCCGCTAATACTGCCACTGCGCGGGCTGCAAGGGAAGGGAATCGGAGATCACAAACTCCCAGAGTGTGGCGTCAGGAATCACGAGCGCTGTCGAGCACCGCATACGCCTCATCAACGCTACGCACGACATACAGGTTCGGTCGCGTCACGCGCGCAAGTTCCCGGTATTGGCTGACCAACTGGAACGCGATGTCGGCAGGAGCGACGACGACGTGAATCGAGGTCTCATTGAAGATGCTCTTAACTTGTGCCATCGCCGAAAGAGCCGCCTCGGACACAGTCAGCGAAGACACCCGGCTGAAGTCAACCACTTCTGAGAAGCTCGGGTCAAAGGCGGGACTGTCGAGGATCGTATTTCGATGGGTAAGGATATCTTCGTCGCTCACCGCACCGTAAAACGTCGAGACTGCGAGCTTGCGCTTGCGGTCGATCTTCAGAACACCCGGCACGCCATCGATCCTCGCGGTACTGATCCTATCGCGAGGGGGCCTGGGGAACCTACAGCATTAGGAGGCATCCTGCATTCGCACGCCAATCGGCACTTCCTCTTCCAGAATCTCTTCCTCAACCATGCCAGCCAGCAGCAAGAGAAAAATCTCCTCACCGGTGAGCTTGCGCTGCAGCAAGCGTTCCACCTTTGACATCACGCGCTCGGTCAGGCCAGTCATGTCCAAGATTACGGTTTGCCCAGCAGCGCCAGCAGCTCATCGGTTGGCGTGGGCTTCGCCAATACTTCAAAATCTTGGCCGCGCGCGTGCGCGTCGGCAAGAGTTTTGGTAGAGCTTGTATCGCCCGACATCAAGATGACGCGGCAATTCGGCACGGACTTTAAGATTTCAAGCGCCAACGCCACCCCGGTTGTACTGTCGAGCTGAATGTCGCACAACAAAATGTCGGGGCACTGCAACTTTGCCGTCTTCAACCCGTTGGCGGCGCTGACCTCTCCTGCCGCATGGAATCCGACGGAACGAAGCACGAGCACCAACGTCTGCATCACTGTCGGCGAGTCATCTATCACGAGAATTTTTTTCCTCGGAGTGTCTGCAGGCATGAGACACCGCTTGCACTGCACGTTGCTAACCACTTAGCACTTTGCTTGTCGATGCGTGGGATCAGCAGCTTATGGCTGTCGGGTTAGAGTGGGTTAAGAAGGTGCGCAAGCAAAACTTTGCATACCCGAAGGAAAACGAGCTGCAGCATCGGCGGCATTCCGGCGGCAGATTTCAGAGTACTTTGTTGAACACGTCCCGCGACCCTTGAAATCGCCCAAAATCGGCAGAAATAATCTCGCTATCCTCAAAATTGCGTCTCCGAATTTCCGGTGGCTAGGCTTTGCCGTGGGCGCCTCGCGCTCCAACTGATGCCGCAAGGTTCTTTCTGTGCTTGCGTATGTCTTGCAGGAACACGGGAGCATTTTTCCGCCGATGGTGGTATCCTCTTCGACTTCCGATCCTGCCTTTCAGTTCGCGGGGATGACAATGGCGTTGGCAGCGGCCCTACTGGTTGAGGCAGCCCGAACCCTGGCGACCTGCGGATATGGTTTTGTGTATGGAAATGTGGGATGTGTCGGCGGCAATCTCCGAAATGCCATAGATAAGCGTGTGCTAGCATGCTCAAGCTGTTGGTTTTGAACACCACATCATTGGCACGCCATCTGCTTGATGTGTCTAACAAGTCGGTTATGCCGACTCGACACAGTTCACGGCCGGCGTACACCGTTTCGGCGCCGCACACGGCTCGGTACCTAGGCGATCACGAATTGATGCGGGTAATTGCTCAACTGTAAGGAGACGTTATGAAAAGAGCACTCGTGCTTTCTCTTCTGCTATTGGCGTTGGCTGCGGTTCCGGCCTCGGCACAGCAGACTACCGGGCAGATCAACGGAATTGTAACCGATGCTACCGGCGCCGTGCTGGTGCACGCGCAAGTTACCGCGCGCAATCCTGAAACCGGCCTGCAACGGAGTGCGACAAGCGGAACCAGCGGAGATTATGTCATCGACCTTCTTCCTCCCGGCAATTACGAAGTGCGAGTACAAGCCCCTGGATTCACCACGTCGGTGCAAAAGGGTGTGCCCCTGCTGATCGGCAAAGCGGTGTCCCTCGATTTCAAACTCAAGCCGGGCGCCGCGAGCGAGGTGGTGGAGGTAACGGCCGAGCCGCCGTCGGTCGATCTGACCCACTCCGACATCAGCAGCAACGTGACCCCGACGGAGATCAAGGATCTTCCGGTCCGAGACCGCAATTTTGCTAACCTGATGTCGCTGGTGCCCGGGGTTCGCCCGACCCCGAATTTCGATCCCACCAAGAGCCGTTCCGGCACCGTGTCGGCTGGCGGCAGTGACGGCCGCGCCTGGGATTACAACGTCGACGGCGGCGACAACAAGGACAACGTCATCGGCGGAATCGTTCAGAACTATACGCTGGAAGGTATCCAGGAGTTCAACGTCGTGACGCAACGCTACACCGCCGAATCGGGACGCTCGGTCGGCGGGGTAGTGAATGTCATCACCAAGTCCGGCACCAACACGCTGCATGGCTCCGGTTTCGGAGATTTCCAAAACAGCTATCTCAACGCCAAATCGGCCTTCGACCGCACGGCCGGCCCGGACGGAAAATTGTTCACCGCGGACGACGTGCAACTTCCCAAACCAAACTTCAAGCGGTATTACTTCGGAGGCTCGATCGGCGGGCCGATTATCAAGGACAAGTTCTTTTTCTTCGGGGCCTACGAGCACAAGCGCGAACTGGCTGGCATCAACCCCGATCCGACCGCGGTAACGAACCTAAGCTTGCTGCCGTTTGCAGCGCCCGCGTCGAAGATCACGACCCCGTTCTTTGATCACCTCGCTACCGTGAAGCTCGACTACCACGTCAACGACCGCCAGAGCCTGTTCCTACGCTATGGCCGGGAGCGCTGGACCACCCAAAATGATCAGCCAACCTCCAACGGCCCGCCAATCGCCGACCTCAGCGAAGCCACTGCTAACGTCAACCAGTTTCATTCCCTGGTGCTGCAGCACACCTTGACGATTTCGAACTCTAAGGTCAACGTAGCCAGCGTGCAGTTCCAGGACTTCGTGAATGCCATCACTGCCACCCCGGGCCGTACCTTCACTCTTCCGATATCCGGTGGCGGAGTTGCCGCCAACCCGCTGCTCACCTTCCCGAGCGCGGAGTTGGGCAACAACATCAACGTTCCCCAGCAGACCCTCATCCGCAAATACCAGTTCCGCGATGACTTCAACTGGACGGTAGGCCGCCACAACTTCAGATTTGGCGGCAATGAGCTCTACCTGGCCAAAATGGGAGGCTTTTTTTTCTCGGGCCTCGGCTACCAACTCATCTTCAACGATGACCCGGTGGATATTTTCGGGTCAAAGAAGGCGCTTTATCCGCAAGGATTGGCGACGCCAGGCGCTGTGCAGGAGTTGATTTACAGCGCTGGCAACGGCCGCACCGACAATCCCCAACAACCCAATTTGCTGGGCTTGTATTTTCAGGATGACTTCCGGATCACCCCGCGTCTCACTCTCAACCTCGGTATGCGCTGGGATGCCAACATCAGCTTCCTCAACGCACAACTAACCGGTGATCCGCTGACCAGCAATCGCACCGTCGCAGTGCTGCGGCAGTTGGTAGCCGCTAACCCGCAGGGCGCGGCGGTCCAGGACGGCATGAGTTTCGCCCGGTTTTTGGCCGGCAACGACGAGGCGCTGCGGCGGAAAACGGCTTCCTTCAAGGAATTCCAGCCGCGGTTCGGGTTCGCCTGGGATCCGAGCGGCAGCGGCAAGTACGTAATTCGTGGCGGTTACGGCATCGCCCGTGACCAGATCTTCCAGAACCTGACGCTATGGTCCATTCAGCAGTCGAACACAACCCTTTATCAGAGCGGCCTGATTGACCTGTCTGGGTCAGACTTGGCCACCTTCCGGTTCGGCGTGGATCCTCTGCCTGCTCCGGCCCCCGCCGCCACCAATCTCGCCTTTGGCGCCCGCGGCCGCGTAACGGCACCCGACGTCACCGATCCTTGGTCGCAGCAGATGTCCATCGGGACGGCCGTTGCGCTCGCGCACGAACTTTCGCTTTCCATTGATTACACCCACGTCCTGGGCACGCATGAGCCCCGCATGCTCGACTACAATCCCAGGATCAGCGAGGTTTGCAACGCAGCCTTCCCGGGTTCCAATCCTGCTGATGCAAGATGCGTCCGCGGCGCAGGCACTCGCATTCTCGACGCCGCCTTGGCGGCCGCCGGCATTGGCGCCGGCCGGTTTGCCGATATCCGTACTGTCGAAAGCAACAATCGCTCGTTCTATGACGGTATTAACTTCGTCGCCCGCAAGCGCATGTCGCACCGGATGCAGTTTCAGACCAGTTACGTCCTCTCCTGGTCGCGCTCCTGGGGAGGTGTACCGGTTGCTTCTTACGGCGGCTCGTTCCTGACTGAGGACCCGAGGTTGCAGTTCCGGCCCAACAACTTCGGGTACACGGACTATGACGAGCGTCACCGCTTCACCTTCAGCGGAGTTTTTGACCTGGGACACGGCTTCCAACTGTCGCCCCTGTTCCAGGCAGCCTCGGCTCGTCCTATCGATCCCTTCCCCAACGCCGATATTGACGGCGATGGACGCGTGTTCTTGGATCGGGTCTGCTCTCCCTTCGATCCTAACAAAATTACGGCCGCGAACTTTGCTCCGGGTTGCACCCAGGTCAAGCCGAACTCGCTGCGAGGCTTTCCCTTCGTGCAGATGGATCTCTCTGCCGCAAAGACGTTCAGGCTGGGCGAACGAGTGTCGGCACGTTTCTCCTGGCAGTTCTACAACTTGTTCAACCGTTTCAACAAGTGCAACGCCGTGTTGAATGACGCCAGCAGCAGCTTGTTCCGCCAGCCGCTCAGTGGGCCTATTAGCGGGCCGTATTGCGCGGTCAGCGGTGGTGTGTTCGGTACAGGAGGCGCGTCCTACGGTCCGGGCATCAGTACCCCGTTCCGGTCACAGCTTGGACTGCGTTTCGACTTCTAGGAAGGGGAGTTGCTGACACGCTGCAGGAGGAAGGTGTAAGCGTGAACACGATCCGCATCAGGCTGGGGTAAAGTCGCTGGACATGACGCTCGCTTATTTGAGAGGGAAGGACGCCGAATCGGAAGCGGCGCAGGGGATGCGAACAGCAGCAGCTTAGCGGAATTTGCATAACGCAGGAATGCTCGACCGAAATCGCTCACAGGTGCATCCGCTCGCTGGCGCCAGAAGACCGAGCCGCCCGGAATGGCCGTGCTGGTGTAAGCGAAGAGCACGGGGGTATGAGTCTCGTCGTCCACGCAGGAACCTCACCCAGAGGTTCCTGGCAGCCCCTAAGGCACGACCGCCAAAGGCGCAGCGAGGCTGCCCGTCCGGCCTGAACTGTCCCGCACCACCAACCGCACGCTGTATTGTCCCGGCGGAAGCTCGAGGGCGCTGGCATAGGTCAGACCGTGCTCGCGCAGGCGGGCCTCGTTGTCTGGCGTGAGATCAGCTTCGAGGGTGCGCGCGAGCGGCGTGCCGACCGGCTTGCCGTCGGGGAGTTTAGGCATGGCGACAACATCGAATTCCATGTGGTTGTCCCCTCCCGCCCTCGCGAAATCCGCCATCAATTCTAGTTCGAAGGGCACGCGCTTCATGCCCCGCGTCTGCGCTGCTAATCTGGACAATCTCGCTCGGCGCGAGGTCAAACCGACTCTCAAAGCAGCCGATGTTCCATGGCACGGCTGGTATGCCCTGCGACGTGGCATTGGGACACAGATTACTGCACAGAGTAAAGACCCGCTTGCGGCAAAGGGCATGCTGCGGCACGACAACGTGGCCACAACCGAGGCCCACTACATCAAGGATGTACCCGAGAACACGCGTCACGCGATGCAGGCTGTGGAGCAGCGCATCCAGGCGCTCGTAGTGAAGCGTCACGAGGAACAAATATCCGCGCGGGAGGCCACTCCGGTAGCAAAGCTGTAGAATAGAGCGAGGTAGGTTTAGTCTGACTAGGAATCGTGCAGCAAAAGTGCAGCGACCCGCCGCTAAGTCTTTGTGGCCCTGTAGCTCAGATGGATAGAGCAGCGGTTTCCTAAACCGCGTGTCGGCAGTTCGAATCTGCCCAGGGCCCCCAGTTCCCGCGAAATGTTTCTAGGCTGCGCCCGGACGTGACAGCTGGAATCCTTCCAGCCGCCAGTCAGCGCGAACTCTTGAGCGACGGGGACGGGTCTGCGCACCGCCGCCTACGATCACGACCACGGCGAGCAAGAACAGAGATGCAAATACAACCAGGCTCAGCAACAACGCGGACGAGTCAGTCATAGCGCCAATCTCCTAGCTCGCCGTCATTTCCAAGGCGGCGGTTCAAGCCGAAGCCACGTCGCACCTGACGCGGACCGACCATTTGCCGGCTTCGCGCTGGCCGCCAACCGCCATCACGCGCGCCTTTGTAGTGCGGTTATCGCCAAAGGTAACGCGCAAAACTGCACCTGGTTCGACCGTGGTCCGCAGCAGCGCATGGGCTTCTTCAGCGTGGGTGAAAACCATGTCAACCCGTTCAGCAAACGGCAAACGAATGGCTGACATCCCGGACACCAACGCGGGGATGCTCCGCGGGTCAGCCAGAGGCATCGAGGGTGGCGCTTTGTCGGCAGTTCCGAGCTCCGCGATAGCAGAAGTTGCAGAGACATCGGTCGCCTTGTTCGACGGAAGTGCTGTGTTGCGGCGACGATGGAGATGCACATCTCCATCGTCTTTGCTGGGGAAAGACACACCCCAGAAGTTGCCGGGATCGTCGAGCTCGATGCCGTAGTGCCGATCGCTGCGCTTATCCATCCAAACCACCCGGCCCGGCAGCGATTGCTGGCCCCGCCGCTTCTTGACGCGCAGCTGCTCGCCTTGGGTCAGCTGGCCGCGCGTGCTGGTGATCCGGATGCGCGCTCCGTGTTTGCTCACGGTTATGGTTTCAGCATCGAGAACGCTGTCGTCGCCGATTTCTATGGAAAGCTGGATTTTGAGTTGAACGCGAGCGCTGCGGCGTTTATAGGCCCGGGGGGAGACCGTGGTGGACGATCGCATTCCAATATCATTGTCGGTTCGCTTCTGAACGACAAGTAACCGAGGGACAGGGGCTTGGGAACATTCCGTACAGGTGGGCGCTTGTCCGCTGGCTGAGCTACTTCACGTCTCGTAACCTGTTTTTAATCATGGATTCACACGCAGAGGTTGGAATGGGCTGGCATGGGAAGTGCGGAAAGAGTGCCGTCCACTACTACGATCTACCTTGAACTCCTGCAAATGACGCTGAGCGCCTGCGAATTGGGCTTTACTTGGACTGGCTGCGTGGGCTTACTGCAATCGAAGATCGCGTGGAGACGGGAACCGAGAAAAACCGCGCGGGAAAATTAGAAGGGCCGTGACATTGGTTATGGTCTAGCCGCCGACTCCTGCGAGGGAGTCAACGACGTGGACGCATGTACCGTCACAGCCCCTGATGCGATCGCCGCTTTCGCGGTACCGAACCCCAACGGAACCTCGCAGTATCCGTCGGTTTTTTCGGGTCCGGCCACTCAACGAGTTGCCTCGCCTCGCGGATCACCCGGCCTACTTCGGACTAGCGACTTATTATTTTCGCCAACCCTTTCGACCGTCGACGCCCCGGATACTAACACTGAACTAAATCCTGTCAACGCCCACAATCGGTGCAACGCTCGAAAGTTCTAGCCGCTTGCTGCCGCTGCGCATAGCCGAGTTTTCCTCCTGGTTTTGCACGACCAACCACCGATTGCTGCGAAGAAGAGGCAAAATCGCTGTGGTATTCTTCGCCCGAATAAGCTACTCGGAACCAGCGAGGCTCCCGTGCAGGACATTCTGGAGTCGCTCGTAGTAAAGATGGACAGAGGCGGCATCTCCTACCGGGAGGCTCTCTCGGAGTTCAGGAAGGCATTCGTCTGTGCTGCGCTTCGCGAGAATAAGGGAAACCTGAGCAAGGCCGCGCCGGCCTTGGGTTTGCACCGCAACACCCTCACCCGAATCTGCTTTGAACTCCAGATCGACACGAGATCCTTCCGCCCTGGCAGGCGACGACCGCCAAAGAGCGCACTGTCTCCAGGTCTCGTTAAACGGTCCGTGCGGTAATGTGCCAGCGTCCTGCTCAACCGCGCTGCACTCGCTGAGGGAAGTGTCGCCGCCGATGGCTCGATGACTCACGTGTGATTCGCGGCGCAGCGCTAGTGCACCGATGGCGGTGGCCCACATTCGCGAGCCCAGCGGGCTGATGAGCTCGAGTACCCAGTACGAGTCGCCCGGAGCGGGCGTGCTCAGGTACGGGTTGCGAAGCCATCACATTCAGCCGTGACCGCCGTGCTTGACTTGACCGCTCCTCCCGCTAGAATGTGCGGCATCCGCGAACGCGTCTGACCGAGCCGCCGATTCCAACCCGGGCGGCTCAAGGTATTTTTGGAGCTTTGTTATCAATATTTTGCCTCTAAACTATTCGGCCTCAATATTTTGCGGCGAATTTTTTCGTAAGCTGCTGATTCCTTAAGATCGACCGGGGGAGGGGGAGGGGGGCCCATGGCCAAAATTTCGCCGGCAAAACTCCCGCCCCAGCTGAAATCTTTATACTCTGCCGTGGAATCTCCCACGTCATTGGCGAAGGCTCCGGGTTTGTTAGACTCAGGCGAGTGGCAATCATGATCTTGCGTGTGGTTACGGTAATGCTTTCCATGCTACTGTTGTGGTCCGGTTGTGGCGGCCACGACTTCTGGACCACCTCGACCACCACCAGCACGACCACCAATCCAACCGGCGCGGTCCCCAAGTTCGCTTACGCTTCCAACTTCAATGCCGGCAGCACCGGCAGTGTTTCCGCCTATACGGTTAACTCCTCCGGCGGTGCTCTTACTGCCACCGCCAGTTCGCCTTTTACTGCCGGGACCGGCACGGTCGCGGTCGACGCCGACTCCGCCGGCAAGTTTGTCTATGCCGCCAATCAGGACGGAACCGTGTCCGCCTACACCATCAACCGGACCGACGGGACGCTGACAGCAGTCTCCGGTTCGCCGTTTACCGCCGGGACCTCTCCCGTCTGGGTGGCGGTCGATCCCGGCGCTCGTTTCGTGTATGTCGAAAACGGCGGCGCCAAAACCATTTCCTCGTTCGCGATCAACTCCAGTAACGGCGCGCTGACCCCGATCGGCCAAAACATCACCCTGGCCGCCGCTCCCATCCGCGCCACCGTGGACCCTGCGGGACGATTCCTCTATGCCTCCATGGGTACGGCAGGGACCGCCATCTTCCGCATCAACAGTGATGGCACAGTTGCGGTGGTGCGCACCGCGCCGGCAGCGCCTTGCGCCAGCTCTGTCGCGGTGGTGATTGATGCCAATTCGCGCTTCGCCTTCGTGGCCGACGGCGCCACCGGAATTTGCAATTACGCCATCAATGCCAGTACCGGCGACCTGGTACTGATCAACTCTTCGATTAATCCCAGCGGCGCATCGGTGGCACTGGCCAGCGGCGCCAACGGCAAGTTCCTGTTCGCCGCTAACAAGACAACCAACAATCTTGCCGGCTTCGTGATCAATGCCGACGGCAACCTTACTGCCATGACCGGTTCGCCGTTTTCGGTGGGGACATCGCCGGTCGACGTCACCGTCGATCCTTCCGGCAGCTTCGTCTATGTCGCCAACAACGGCAGCAATTCCATTTCGATTCTCAGCATCACAAGCGGCAATACTCTCTCGTCCGGAACTACTGCAACCACCGGCACGAACCCGAGTTCCGTGGTGGTGACCCAGTAGGTTTGAGCTTCAAGCGTTTGCCCTGCAATTTTTCGCCGTTTATTTTTTGCGGTTTGCATTTTCGCTGGTAAGTTTTACGACGCGCCAGTTTTCACTCGCCGCTCATTCGCCCTGGCTAAAAGCTAAGAGCTAACAGCTAAGAGCTCCTCATGACCGAAATCAGAACCATTGGCATTTCCACCGGCGGCGGCGATTGTCCGGGACTGAACGCCGTGATCCGCGCCGCCACCCGCTCGGCAATCCTGAAACACGGCTGGCGCGTCGTCGGCATCACCGACGGCTTCGACGGCCTGATCTGGCCGGAGCGCTCGCGCGAACTGACACTGGACAGCGTTAGCGGCATCCTGCCGCGCGGCGGTACTATTCTCGGCACCACCAATCGCGGCAATCCTTGCAAGTACAAGACCGTCGTCGACGGCTGCGAAGTCGTGCGCGACATGGCGCCGCATGTAATTGAGAACGCGCGCAAGCTCGGCCTCGACGCCCTGATCGTTGTCGGCGGCGACGGCACCCAGGCCATTGGCTTGGAGCTGTTCCGCCACGGCCTCAATGTCGTGGGCGTGCCCAAGACCATCGACAATGACCTGTCCGCCACCGACGTGACCTTCGGCTTCGATACCGCTCTTCATACCTGCACCGACGCCATCGACAAGCTGTTCAGCACCGCCGAGTCGCACCACCGCGTTATGGTCGTCGAGGTCATGGGCCGCGATGCCGGCTGGATCGCCCTCGAAGCCGGCCTGGCTGGCGGCGCCCATGTAATCCTGATCCCCGAGATTGTTTTCGACCTGCGCAAGGTCTGCCAGTTTGTGAACCAGCGCGACGCCACCGGGAAGAAGTTCACCATCGTGGTCGTCGCCGAGGGCATCAAGCCCGGGCTGGAGCTGAATGCCCGGTTCCAAGAGGAGAAGCGCATGTTCCCGCGGGCAGGGGCGGCCGGTAACCTGGTCGGCAACGCGCTCGGCATGTGCACCAAGAAAGATGTGCGCGTCACCGTGCTCGGCCACGTGCAGCGCGGCGGCTCTCCCTCTCCGTTCGACCGCATCCTGAGCACGCGTTTCGGCGTCGAGGCGGTGGAACTGATCGCGCGCGGAGATTTCGGGAAGATGGTTGCCCTTCGCGGCGCGCATGTCGAGACGGTCGATATCGCGGAAGCGGTCGGGTCCAGGAAACTGGTGAATCCGAACGGCGAGATGGTGCGCATTGCGAAGGCAATCGGCGTGTGTTTTGGAGATTGAAATAAGGGCGCGGCCGCGAGCGGCGGAAGCGTCTACTTTTTGAACAAATTCTCGAATGCCTTGCGGGCGTCGTCAGCGCGCATGCCGGCGGAAGATGTCTCCCGTTCCACCGCGGTCCGCATGGCGAATAACCCGCATTCATTGCGTGTGTCCTTGCGCGCGACGCGCTCCAGGATGGTCTGGCGGCACTCGAAGCGGCTGGCGGGATCGAAATGCATGCACTGCTTGCAGGAGTGCAGCTCAAATCCGCACTTGGGACATTGCCCCACCGGGTCGGTGATCATGGTGAGCACGGTCCCGCACTGCGCGCAGCGCGACACCGTCCGGGTTCCCGGCATATTGAGCGCGCGCGGCCCAAAGGTTTCCTCCTTCTTCGGACGCGGCGGCTGCCCCGGGCCGCGGGACTCGGGCTTGTCGCCGCCACGGTCCTTGTAGCCGTGCTGGCGGTATTTCTGTTCTGACACGATGACCTCCTGGATTGATCGCGATGGGAATTGGGAGTGGAAACCCAGTGTAGCGCGAGCGCGGCGGAAAAGCACCCGGGCAAACCTCCACCGTGCCGGGTGGAGCAAGGGAAGACAACTTGTGGCCGAGGTCCCCGCAACCCTGACGGGAAAAAAGGAAAAGCGTGCGCAACGTATGATGTGGGGTGAGGATGGCAACGTTGCGCACGCGTTCAGTTGTAAGGGCAGAGTAGCAGCGCGGCGGAGTCGCGCCTAGGTCATGCGTCATGCTTGAGTGTGACCGGCGTCACACAATCAATGTTCATTCCTCGGTTGCCGCAGCGGCAGCAGGCAAGCCAGCAGCAACAGCATGAGCGGTTCCAGCACATGCCGATAGCGCACCTGGCTGTAGGTGATGTAATAGGGGATGGGATAGAGCAGCAAAACGGCGAAGAACAAAGGCCAGGCGCGGACCCGCCGCAGGATCGCGAACAGCATCGAGGGCAGGAGCAGGAAGCTGAACCAGGCAAAACTCCACGGCAGCCAGTACCAGACGACCTGCGGCCGATACCCCATGGCGCTGCCGTCCCAGAAGTAGGCCACGCGCTGGGCGGTGGTATGGATGGCTCGGCTTGGATTCTCGCGAACCGCGGACAGCGCCTCCCGCAGCTTCGACCGGACGTAGGTGGGTTCGCCCATGGTACGGTAGCGCTGCAGTTCCGCGGCGTTGCCCATAGGATGCTGCTTGATCCAACCACGCGGAGTGGCATAACGCGCGTTCCCCAGCCAGAATTCAAAGCCGAAATTACCGCGCACGAAAGCCCATTGGCCAAGGACAACGCGATTGCGCACCAGCCATGGCGAGATCACCAGTAGGCAGGCTGCGGCGGCGACCAAGGCGTGTTTCGTCCATTGTTGCCACCACACCTGGGCAGGTTCGAGAGCGAACGCGCGCTCTGGTGAACGCATTTGATATGCGCACCACACCAGTGACGGAGGCAGCAGCGTCAGCAGGGCCGGGTTTACCAGCAGCGCGAACCCCCAAAGCGCTCCGAAGCCAAGCCACAGCTTCCATGATGCCGGTTCGGCGAGGCGCAACGCGTACCAGAACAAACACGCAAACAACAGCGTGCTGAGGCTGATTTCCCAGATCCAGCACACGGCCCACTTGCTGAACCACGGGAAGATGGCCCACAAGAGCGCGGCAGGGATCCCGGCGCGAGGTCCGACAGTTCGTTTCGCGATGCCGAGGATGGGCACACAAGTGAGCGCCGAGATCAAGCTTTGCAGCAATATCAACGCGATCGCGGCCTTGGTGCTGAAGACGCCAAAGCAGCGAAAGAAGAGCGCGCAAAGATACGGATAGACTGGCGCGATCCAGGAGGTCGGCCCGGTGTAATCAGCGCTGAAGGGGGAACTGAAGCCGCGGCCCTCGGCAATCGAGCGTGCGATGCTGGTGGTCTCGTTGTGGTAGGAGTATTCATCGATGCGGTAGGCATCGAAAAGGTAGGTGCGGGCGGCGAGCATGAAGCCGATACGCACCGCGAAGGCGACCACCACCATCCAGAAAGCCGGCGAGCGCAGCCAGGGACTCCGGCGCGGCCGACTGACAGGGGAGAGTACCTGCGTCGGCGGGCATTCCAGCGATGCGGTGCGGGTGCTCATCAGGCGTATTGCAGGGCAGCGTACCACGGATCGGAGCGGGATCCAGAGCGGGGTACTACGCTTGTAAACCCATGGCGCTGGAACAGAACGCCTATACACGACAAAGGACCACGGCGCAGTGCAGCCAGGTCGTATGATTAAATTGGAAATACGTTTGCTGCTCGGAATGAAAGAACGCAGGGTTGAATGGCAGCAACCGGGCTCGTTTCGAAAATGATTTTTGTACTCGATAACTACGACTCGTTCACTTACAACCTGGTCCAGTATCTCGGCGAGATGGAGCAGGAGGTTGAGGTGCGCCGCAACGACCAGATTACGCCCGCGGAAATCGAATCGTTGCATCCTTCCCACATCGTGGTATCGCCGGGGCCATGCACGCCGCAAGAGGCGGGAATCAGCATCGAATTGATCCGGCACTTCGCCGGCAAGGTTCCGGTGCTGGGCGTCTGCCTGGGACATCAGGCGATTGGCGCGGCCTTCGGCGGCAAAGTGGTGCGGGCGGCACACCTGATGCACGGCAAGACCAGCCAGATCGAGCACGACGGCCGCACCGTGTTCGCAAAAATTCCTTCGCCTATGCAGGCGACGCGCTATCACTCGTTGATCGTTTCGGAAGACAGTCTGCCGGAGGAATTGGAGGTCAGCGCGCACACCATGGACCAGGATGGCAAGCGCGTCATCATGGGGCTGCGCCACAAGCAGTATCCCGTCGAAGGCGTGCAGTTCCACCCGGAAAGCGTGCTGACCGCACACGGGCGAGAGATTCTTCGTAACTTCCTGCAACTCTAAAACGGCGGATTGGCGGGCCGGAAAGCCGCAAAACGCCGAGCCTGCCGGTTTTGGTACATGCCGCAGATTGGGCCCTGGTACAGCTTCGGTAATCTGTCGAAATGCTTGACAGTTTGACCGCCCGAAGAGATGCTTACGCCTGCGGAGGGTACCCATGGCTCAACCCCAAAGGGAACAGCGTTCAACCCGGCGTTTCTCCCTGCGGCTTCCGGTAACGGTCAAGTTCAGCGACGCGGGTGAAAAAACGGCACACACCCGGGACGTCAGCGCGCGCGGCATTTGCTTTTACCTGGATTCCAGTGTCACGGAAGGATCGGACATCGAGTTTACCCTCACGCTGCCTCCGGAGATCACGCTGACGGAGAGCATCCGCGTTCATTGCAAGGGCAAAGTGGTGCGAGTAGAGCCGCAGGACCCGGGCGGGCGAGTCGGAATCGCCGCCGTCATTGAACGTTACGAGTTTCTTGCCGAGCCCTAGGCTCCGGCCGGGTGGTTGACGAGCTAGAGTCCAGGCAACGAGTCGGCTCACTTCCGTTTCCACCCCAAACCCGTTTACCATAGCGGCAATGCCTCTCCTTCGATTGCTGGCGAGCAGCCTTGCCTTGGTTGCCGCAGCCATGCTGAACCCGGCTGCGGCGCAGGAGCAGGCGCAGAAACCCATCGGGGAGATATACGCCTCGGACGCCAGCGTCACTGGCGCCGTACAACTGGCCAGCAGCGGCATGCAGGTGATGAGCGGGGCTTCGGTCGGCGCAGGCCAGGCGGTTGCGCTATTGCGTTTGACGCGAGGCGGCAACGTGCGCATCTGCCCGCGCACCAGCCTTTCCCTCAGCAGCGCACGCGATGGACTGATGGTGGGGATGAACAGCGGCGCGGTGGAAACAGATTATTCGCTGGCCGCCGGCGCCGCCGGGGACGCAATCATCACGCCGGACTTTCGCATCATGCTTGCCGGGCCCGGGAACATTCACATAGCCATCGGCTCGGACGCGCGCGGCAACACCTGCATTCGTCCGCTGGCCAACAACTCCGCACCGATTATGGTTTCCGAGCTGATGGGCGACGGCACCTACCAGGTGGGCGCGGACGAGCAGGTGGTGTTTGAGCGCGGCAAGCTCGCCAACATGTATCACGTCATCTCTGATTGCGGATGTCCAGCACCGGCGCCGGTGATGCGTGCGGCGGCGCCACCCTTGGAGATTCCGAAGATCGCGGACTTGCGGTCGGCCCCGCCGCCTCCGTCGCTGTCGATTCCCCTGACGCAGCCGGCTTCACCAACGGCCCCGCTTCCCGCTGCCACGCCGCAAGAGGTCCACGTGGAGGTGGACGCTCCGTTTGTATTCAGCGCGGAGGAGCCGCTACCCGCTCCTCTGGAACAGATGGCCGAGTTGAAGTTTACCTCGGCGGCGCCATTTGCGCTGACCCCCGCCCCGCCACAACGGTCGGGCCGGAAGCAATCACAGAAACTATCCAAGGCGGGTGAGATTGCCCAGGAAGCGCCCAGGAAGAGGACGGGATTTTTCGGCAAAGTGCGTTCCTTCTTCGCCTCGGTATTCCATTAAGGACCGTGGGATATGCCACCCAGGTGGTGGGGGAGCAAGTTTTCTGAAACCTTTGTGGCAGAATCAGGTCTATACTTATTGAGGAAGCATGCCCGTTCCTGCTGTCGGTAAAGCACCGGTGAAGCATCCTGCGGGGGCCGAGTCGCATGACTTCATGCCCGCACTGTTTGGGCTGGAGTATTCGACCTACGGCACCAAGCCGACGAACTTTCTTGTCTCTTTTCTCCTGCACACGTTGATGGCGGCAGTGCTGCTGATCTCGACCTCGTTCGTGGTCAGCCATCGCCAGGAAATCAAGGCAACGGTAACGGGCGTAGTGACCGACATCAGCCCCTACATCCTGCCGCCTTCATCGACCAAGGCGGGCGGTGGCGGCGGCGGAGGCGACGGCGACAAGCTGGCAGCATCCAAGGGCGCGTTGCCCAAGCTGGCGCGCGAACAGTTCACGCCTCCCGCAGTGGTGATCCGCAATCCCGATCCCAAGCTTCCGGTGGAACCCACGGTTGTCGTGCCGCCGGAGATCAAGCTGCCGCAAACAGGGCAGTTGGGCGATCCGCTTTCCAACGTATTGGGGCCGCCGTCGAATGGTCCGGGAAGCGGCGGAGGAATCGGCAGCGGTAGCGGTGGCGGAGTTGGCTCGGGCCGCGGCCCAGGCGTGGGACCAGGTTGGGGCGGCGGCATCGGCGGCGGGCCGTATCGAGTGGGCGGCGGAGTGAGCGCTCCGCGCGTGCTCTATCAACCGGATCCCGAATATTCAGAAGAGGCGCGGAAGGCGAAATACCAGGGCACGGTGGTGCTGTGGGTGGTAGTGGGACCTGACGGCCGGCCGCGCGACATCAAAGTGCAGCGCACGCTGGGCATGGGATTGGACGAAAAAGCGATTGAGGCGGTGCGGACCTGGAAATTCGAGCCCGCGCGCAAAGACGGGCAGCCAGTCGCGGTGCAGATCAACATCGAAGTAAATTTCCGGCTCTACTGAAGCGAATCGACAAGAAGAACGAAGCGCGGGTATGAGCCCGCGCTTTTCGTTTTCGCCGAACGAGCGGAACTGGAACCTACTTTCGCACTGCCTTGGCGAAGGGAGCGACCTTCTCCTTGGCCGTGTCCTTGGCGGTATTGGCCCACTCCTTGGCATTGCTGGCCCATTCCGAGCCCTTCTCGATCACGTCGCCGGCCTGCTCCTGCAGGTCGTCAATCACGTCGCGCGCGTCCTTGTACCTGCGCCGGAGTTCACGCCGCATCTGCTTGCCGGTCTTGGGGGCGAACAACAGCGCGGCCAGGGCACCCGCACCCAACCCGATAAACAGGAAGGTAATGGCGAGCCCCACCGAACTGCGGTCCGAAGGCTGATAGTCACCAAAATGCTCGTAGTCCGTCATTCGCACCTCACTTGTCGAATACCCAGCGTCATAGCAACCTGTGATTGTACGCCCGGCGCTTGCGCCTGGTTTGGGCACGCGGCTCGGTCACTGGCGCACCCTTATACGTCTGTTTTGAGCCTAATAATCTTAGAAAGGGACGCGCCGATGGGGTTGTCCGGAAACGAAATAGTGCTGTGGAGAAGCCGCCGGAATTTCCAAGCTCCCGGGCGCTAAGGTACAATCAACTGTTTGCCTTGCGAGGGCTGAGGTCGATGCTGACCAACCGGCGCTCCCGCCGCCGGTTTCCGCCTTCCATCAGAAGAATTCTAAGGAGACGTATCAGCATGGCGATTCCAGCCACCCAACTGCGCCCGGGGATGGTGATCAAGCACAACAACGACCTGCATGGCGTATTCAGCGTCGAGCACCGCACGCCCGGAAACCTGCGGGCGTTTATCCAGGCCAAGCTGCGCAACCTGCGTACGGGAGCGATGTTCGAATACCGCTTCCGTTCCGGCGATGCTATCGACAAGGTCACCGTGGACGAGGTGCAGATGGAATACCTCTATAACGACGGCGACGCCTACTACTTCATGAACACGGAAAATTACGAGCAAACGCACCTCACCCGGGACATCCTCGGCGACGCGGTGGACTACCTGATTCCCAACCTGCAAATCCAGGTCGAGTTCTTTGACGGCAAGGCGGTGGGCGTGGAACTGCCGCAGACGGTGGAATTGACCGTGGTCGAGACCGAACCCGGGCTGAAGAGCGCCACCGCCACCAACGTCACCAAGGCGGCCAAGACGGAAACCGGGCTGATCGTGCAGGTCCCGCCATTCATCAATGAAGGCGAAAAAATTCGCGTCGATACCAGCGAGGGAGCGTATCTCTCGAGAGCTTGATACATTGCCGATTGATGATTGTCGATGTTCGCGACGGATGGTGAAATCGACATCGGCAATCGACAATCGGAAATTGTTTGTGTTCCGCATGTCATCCGAAACCAAGTCGTCGCTTCAGACCCGCCGTTACATGGTTCGAGGCCGCGTGCAGGGGGTGGGTTTCCGCTGGTTCGTGGAGCGCGAGGCGCACGTGCTGGGCGTGTATGGCTGGGTGCGCAATACCTTTGACGGGAACGTGGAAGTGCTTGCCACCGGCACGCGCGAGCAGTTGTCGAATCTGCGGCGGAAGCTGCAGCAGGGGCCACGCGCGGCGCGGGTGGACGAGGTCGAGGAATCCGAGGCCCAGCCGGTCGAAGGCCTGAAGACATTTCGCATCGAGGGAGCGTGGTGATGCCGCAGCTCACGAAGGCGCCCACCGATTCTGATTTCCTGAAGCAGTTAATCCGCGAGGTCCCCGATTTTCCCAAGCCGGGGATCCTGTTCTACGACATCACCACGCTGCTCAAAGACAAGCTCGGCTTTGCCACTCTGGTGGACTGCCTGGGTCAGTGCTACATCGGGCGGCGAGTGGACCTGGTGCTCGGCATCGAGGCCCGCGGGTTTATCTTCGGGCCGGCACTTGCTTATCGGTTGAACGCCGGCTTCGTTCCCGTGCGCAAGCCGAAAAAACTTCCCGCCGAGACGGCGCGTTGGACGTACGAACTGGAGTACGGCAGCGACACGCTGGAGGTGCACAAGGACGCGATCCAGCCGGGGCAGAGCGTGATCATCGTGGATGACCTGCTGGCCACCGGCGGCACCGCAAAAGCGACTACCCAACTGGTGGAATCCCTCGGGGGCAAGGTTGCGAGCCTGGCATTCATTGTGGAGCTGGATTTCTTGCGGGGGCGCGAGAAGCTGTCGGGCCATGAAGTGGTGTCGCTGCTGCATTACGACAAATAGCGATATTTACAACGCCATGGCCCCTGCATATAGTAGCGGCACCCCAGGCGCATCCGGGGAAAGGTGACCTTGGATTCCCCTGTTGCCACCGCCGGCCAGTACCAGAAGACAATCCAGCAGCTCTCGGCGCTGTTCGAGGCCACCCGCCTGCTGAATTCCACCCTCGACTTGGCGGAACTGCTGGAGTTGATCCTGAAAATCGCGCGCGCCGAGGTCAATGCCGATCGCGGCACGGTGTTCCTGGTGGACAAAGACGCGCGGCAAATCTGGTCGATCGTCGCCATGGGCCTGGAGAAGCAGGAAATCCGCATGCCCTTCGGCGTGGGAGTGGCCGGCACCGTCGCTCAGACTGGCCAGCCGATCAACGTCCAAGACGCTTACCAGCTGGCGTGCTTTGACCCCACTACCGACCAGAAGACGGGGTATCACACGAAGTCGCTGCTCTGCATGCCGATACGGCACAAGGGCAGCGGAGAGATCGTGGGCGTCATCCAGCTGCTGAACCAGTTGATCGACGGCCGCTTCACCGCGGAGGACCAAGACTTCCTGGAAAAGCTTTCCGGCCACATGGCGATGGCGCTGGAAAACGCCCGCCTGCATCGCGCCGCGCTGGAAAAGCAGCGCATGGAGCGCGAGCTGGAAATGGCGCGCGGCATCCAGCGCAGCTTGCTGCCGGATGCGCCGCCGGTGCTCGAAGGTTACGAGCTGGCGGTTTCCAACATGCCATGCTTTGAATGCGGGGGCGATTATTACGATTTCATCAGCCTGGGCCAGGATACGCTGCTGCTGGTGATCGCCGACGTGGAAGGGAAAGGCGTCTCGTCGGCGCTGGTGATGTCGAACCTGCAGGCCACGCTGCACGCACTGGTCACCCACCTGCACTCGCTGGAAGTGCTGGCCTTGTCGTTGAACGAAATGATCTGCAACGACACCAAGTCACGCAAGTTTCTTAGCATTTTTCTGGGACTGCTGGACACGCGCCGCAACCGGCTGCACTACATCAATGCCGGACATGTGCCCCCGATCATCGTGAACGGCGAGAGCGGAGAGTACGAACTGCTGCAAGCCGGCGGCACGGTGGTGGGACTGTTCCCCGACTCCGAGTACTCGCGCGGCTCCGCCAAGCTGAATGCGGGCGACCTGCTTGTACTCTGCACCGACGGCATCACCGAACCCTGCAACGTCGAGGAAGAGGAGTTCGGCAGCGAACGGCTGGCGGAATCCGTTTCCCGTAATCGCCGTGGCAGTGCCGAGCAAATCGTCGATGCGGTGCACAAAGAGGTCAACGCTTTCTCGCTGGGAGGCACCCATACCGACGACAAGGTGCTGATGGTGTTGAAGGTCACGGAAGCCGGCGGCGTGGACAAAGCAGCGCGGCGTTAAACAGCCGGTTCCGGTTTTCAGGTTCGTGCTTCTTCGGTGACAACCAACCCGGCGTCTTTCCCCATATAGCCCTTCCGGTGAAACCAGTCTTCCATTGCGGCTTTCAAGCGGTCCAGGGGGACGCGCGCTCCGATCTCGATAACGCCATCCCCGGCTGGAAGGGTGTCGTCGAAGACCTGGTCGTTAGTGAAGTTGCGCATGGCAAAACTGTCCAGCCACTTCACGGGCGCGGGCAGACGCTTGCCCTCAGCTTCGTATTCGACGCGAATCTTGCGGGAGAACATTCCCACCCGGAACAGTAAGGAGAATGCCCCGCCCAGGTTGTGGCATGACCGGGCGGGGCACTCCACGGGTTTATTGCAACGACGCCATGTCGATGACGAAGCGGTACTTTACGTCACTCTTCAGCAGTCGTTCGTAGGCTTCATTGATCTGCTGAATCCGGATCAGTTCGATGTCGCAGGTGATGCCGTGCTCAGCGCAGAAATCGAGCATCTCCTGGGTTTCACGGATACCGCCGATTCCGGACCCGGCCAACTGGTGGCGTCCAAAAATCAACCCGAAGGAAGAAACCGGCAGCGGCATGGGCGGCGCGCCCACCAGGGTGAGAGTTCCATCCCGCCTCAGCAGGGCAATGTAGGAGTTCACGTCGTGCGCGGCAGAGACGGTATCGAGAATGAAGTCGAAGCTGGCCGCACGTTTCAGCATTTCATCGGCATTGGTGGAAACCACTACTTCCTCGGCGCCGAACCGCAACGCGTCCGCCGCCTTGTTTGGGGAGGTCGTAAATAACGTGACATGGGCGCCAAGGGCGCTGGCGAACTTCACGCCCATGTGGCCAAGTCCGCCCAGTCCCACCACGCCAACTCTTTGCCCCTTGCGAACATTCCAGTGGCGCAGCGGCGAGTACGTGGTAATGCCGGCGCAGAGCAGCGGCGCTGTCGCGGCAAGGTTTACCTTGTCGGATACCTTCAGCACGAACGCCTCATCCACCACGATGCGCTCCGAGTAGCCGCCGTACGTGACTCCTCCGAGCACCTTGTCTTCCGAGTTGTAAGTGAAGGTGGCAATCTTTTCGCAGTACTGTTCCAGGCCGTCGCGGCAATTCCGGCAAACGCGGCATGAGTCGACCATGCAGCCGACGGCGGCGAGATCGCCTTCCTTGAATTTTGTCACCGCACTGCCGGCCTTCACCACGCGGCCGACGATTTCATGACCGGGCACGCAGGGGTAAACCGTCGGCATGGTCGCATGCCACTCATCGCGGACCTGGTGCAGATCCGAATGGCAAACCCCGCAATACAGAATGTCGATCTGCACGTCCTGCGGCCGCGGCGCGCGACGACGGAGGGAGGCGGGCGCCAGCGGCGATTTTGCCGATTGCGCCGCATACGCCCGCGTGGAATAGGAGTTATCAGCGCGCGAAGGGACCTCGTCGTTCAGAGTTATGGTTGAAGTGCGTTCGTCCATGGCATCCTTCCCTATTGATAAATGTATAAACCCGTCCAACCCCATTACGGATGTTTCGCGCAGGACGAAGATTCTTAACTTTGATTGTGGCGGGTTCCGATTGCCGCTCGCGGTCCTGCTGCGCGAACTACCACGTGTAGTGAACTGCATACATGATAGTGACTTCGCCATTGGCCGGAATGGCCACCGGGAACTCGACCTGGTGGGAATCGAGCTTGCGGTAGTCGTGGTTACGGCTGGTGATCTGCCAACTGTTGCAGCGGTAGAGGTGCTCGACTGCGCGCACCACGGCGGCTTCCTTCTTGTGGTTGCGGATCTTGATTTCGAAAGACTCGTCGATCGTTTTCTTCGCATTGTCGACGTGGTAGTCGACGCGGCGACGCTCGCCCACCAGGTCGAAGGCGTTGCCGGTGTAGAGGCGGATGGTCTCGTCGGGCGGGGTGTGGTCAATCATGTTTTCGCCGGTGAACTGCAGGCGGCCGTCTTCGTCGCGGCGATAGAAGCGCATGCGGCCGCGGGGCAGCGCGATTCCGAGGTGGTTGGCGCTGGAGTTTTTCAGCTCCTGCATGACCCAGACTTTGGGATTGGACTGGGTGCCATAACCGGGGTCGTTGCGAATATTTTCGAAGGACCAACCGCGATACTGGTTCCAGTTAATGTTGGCGCCATCGTAGACATACAGCCGCTGCGAATGGACGCCGGTGGCGCGCACGAACTCCACCTGCTTGGTTTCGTGGTCACGCATGGTGACCGGTCGCTGCAGCGTGTACAGGTGGTATTCGTCGAAGGAGCGCTCGGTGACGGCGGGCTGCATGGCGTCCACGGCTTTCATTGCCATGGCCTCGCTGCGCACCATTCCACCCACGGCGCCGGGAAGGATCTTGTTGATGTCGCCGGCCATGAGTCGCACGCGCGCGTGGTCGAAGGTCTTGCCGCTGGTGTTGTCGATCGTGACCCAGCCGGTGACATCGAGAACATCTCCTGATTCGGGCGCGACCACGTTGTAGTCAGCCTGCCAGCGCATGCCGCCGGAGACGTAAGACAGCTCGGCCTCGAACTTGCCCGGCTTGTCGGTGACCAGCTGCCAATTGAGCGTGGGCTTCAGCACCGAGTCGTTGCCGAGCGCGGGAAACAGGGGCAGGCCAGGGAGCCCGAACTGGAGGTGACCGTCCGTCTCGATGATGGGCTGGGTACCGCCCTGCGGATTGTAGCCGTTGCGGTAGTCGTAGACGCGCGGCGTGTATCCGCTGCGGACGACCCTGCCGGGAACGATCTTGTCGTTGCTGAGGCGGAAGCTGATCGTCTTGCCTTCGTACATGGAGAGCAGCAGCTCCTGCGATACAGGATCGTTGCGGAAATTCTGTTCCAGCACCTGCAGTTGGCGCCGCCCGAGCGGGTCGCGCAGCATCACCGAGTCCGGCTCAAGGAAGTTGGTGGTCTCTGTGAAGCGAACGTCGTTGACGCCGGGGTTGAGGTCGAGCGAGAGCGGCTGGCGTACGACGGCAAAGTTCTGGTTGTAAATGGTGAGCGAAGGGCCGGAGGCACCTTCGTCGACGGATTGGGCGCTCCTGGCGGCGACGATCGCTGCCGCGGCTAAAGACAGGGTCAAACAGATGGCGGCAGGGATCGCAAATTTGCGGCTCATGTTCTCTCCTCGGCTTGCGAGGAGAGAACGCGTGAGCAGGCGGAGCTTGCAAGCGGGTTGTCGTTACTCTAGTAACGCCGTGGGCCACCCGACAGAGCACGCGAGGGCGCGTGCGCCACATCCGCTTGGCGCGAGGAAAGTTAGGCCCCGGCGAAGGCGCCGGGGCCGACGTTAAGGATCTTCTCAAACGGCCGTGGCACGGCTGAAGCCGTGCCGTTTCCGTTTAGCCCTTCGTTTTCTTCAGCCGCTCTTCCAGTTTATTGACTTCGTCCTTCAAGCCCTGCGGCAGGCGCGATCCGAACTTGTCAAAGTGTTCGCGAATGAGCGGGATCTCGAGCAGCCATCCGTCCACGTCAACGCTGAGCAGCTTGGCGAGGCTGGTAGAGGGAAGGTTGAGGCCCTGGATATCGATGTCATTCGGCGAGGGCATGCGTCCGATGGGGGTCTCCACCGCTTTGCCGGTGCCGGCACAACGCTCGAAGACCCAGCGCAGCACGCGGCTGTTCTCGCCGTAGCCGGGCCACAGGAACTTGCCGTTCTCGTCCTGGCGGAACCAGTTGACATAGAAAATCTTGGGCAGCTGGGCGCCGGACTTCTTGCCGATGTCGAGCCAGTGTCCGAAATAGTCGCCCATGTGATAGCCGCAGAAGGGCAGCATGGCCATGGGATCGCGGCGCAATACGCCGACTTTGCCGGTGGTGGCGGCGGTGGTCTCGCTGCTGGCGGTGGAGCCGAGGAAGGTGCCGTGCTGCCAGTCGAGGGCTTCCGTCACCAGGGGCACGACGCCGGAGCGGCGTCCGCCGAACAGGATGGCGTCAATCGGCACGCCCTTGGGATCCTCCCACTCTTTGGCAATGACG
Source organism: Terriglobales bacterium (assembly GCA_035691485.1). Taxonomy (NCBI): domain Bacteria; kingdom Pseudomonadati; phylum Acidobacteriota; class Terriglobia; order Terriglobales; species Terriglobales bacterium. The sequence continues at coordinate 51,774 of DASSIZ010000069.1, read as the reverse complement.
GGGCATTGCCTGGCCGGCGCGGTAAAGCGCGCATTGGGATGCGCCGCCTTGCGGCCGGCGTCAGGAGTCCAGGGACGACGCAGCCAGTCGGTCAACTCTGCGGGCTTCTTTTCAGTCATGCCCTCCCACCAGACGTCGCGGTCTGGCGTCATGGCGCAATTGGTGAAGATGGAATTCTTAGTCACCGAGAGCATGGCGTTGGCATTGGACTGCATGCTGGTGCCGGGCGCGACGCCGAAGAACCCAGCCTCGGGATTGATGGCATAAAGCCGCCCGTCGGGGCCAAACTTCATCCATGCAATGTCGTCGCCGACGGTTTCCACCTTCCACCCGGGGATGGTCGGGATCAGCATGGCGAGGTTGGTTTTTCCGCAGGCCGACGGAAACGCGCCGGTGATGTACTTGGACTCACCCTTGGGATTGGTGAGCTTAAGGATGAGCATATGCTCGGCCATCCAGCCCTCGTCGCGCGCCTGCACGGAAGCAATGCGCAGCGCGTGGCATTTCTTGCCCAGCAGCGCGTTGCCGCCGTAACCGGAGCCGAAGGACCAGATTTCGCGGGTTTCGGGGAAGTGGCAGATGTATTTGTGTTCGGAGTTGCAGGGCCAGGGGGAATCTTGCTCATTGGGGCCCAGCGGCGATCCCACCGAGTGCAGGCCTTTGACGAAGTCGCCATCGACGCCGAGCACGTCCATGACCCGCGTGCCGACGCGCGCCATGATGTGCATGTTGGCGACGACGTAAGGGGAATCGGTAATCTCGACACCGACCTTGGCGATCGGGGAGCCGATGGGGCCCATGCTGTAGGGAATCACGTACATGGTGCGGCCGGCCATGCAGCCCTGGTACAGGTGGCTGAGCCGCTCCTTCATTTTCGCGGGATCTTCCCAGTTGTTGGTGGGGCCGGCATCTTCCTTGCTGCGCGAGCAGATGAAGGTGCGATCTTCGACGCGGGCGACATCGGCAGGATTGGAGCGCACGAAGATGCTGTTCGGGCGCTTTTCGGGGTTCATGGCGATGGCGGTGCCGCTGGTGATCATCAGCGTCAGCATCGCCTGGTACTCCTCGGGCGAACCATCGCAGAGGTGGACTTTATCCGGCTTGCACAGGCGCGCGACTTCGTCGATCCACTGAGCCAGCTTGCGGTTCTTAGTCTCTCCGCCGGTGGTTTCGACCGCTTCCAAAGTAGGACTGGACATATGATGGCGTCTCCCTTCAACCTGCGAATTCAATATTGTGCACCACGGCAGCTCGAGTTCCAAGACATTTGCGTCGCCCAGTGACACCAACAACGTGCACGCAGAAACGGCGCAAGCTTGATTGTTGGGGAAGGGCGGCTGCGGGGATGTGCCGACGGTCACTTTCGCTTGTGATGCGCGGCCGTGCCCGGCGGATGGGCAGCGCCCGGTTTTGGAAATTAGAAGTCAGAAGTAAGAAGTCAGAAGTCAGAAGTAAAGAACTCCTACTTCATACTTGACTGCACCGAAGCGCGCTCGGACTCGAGGATGGCGTCAATGTGGAACAAGGTTTGATCGACGCTCAAGGTATGCATTTCGCGGCCACCGTTTTCGCCCGACTCAATGGCCCATTTCAGGTAGCGGCCCGCGGCCTCGACGGCAAGCGGGTCGGTAAGCACTCTGCCAGTCCGCTTGTTGTATTCCCCCCAGGCGGGGTGGGGAAGCACAATCCAGACCGGTTGGCCGTTGACAAGGAACTTGATGTCCACGGCATCGGCGTGGCGGGTGGCGATGGCCACGATCAGCGCCTGGTATATGCAATGGACTTGTTCCCCGGACCATCGATCGACACAGCGAAAGTCGGCATACATGGCGAACTGATGACTATAAACGAGCATGCGCGGGGTCGGGAAGCATTTAGCAATTTAGCAATTTGGTAATTTGGTAATGGAATGGCGACGCGACTGACGAAGAAACCGACATCGGGAGTCGGCGTGGAAGTCATCAGGGCCGAATCGCTCAGCGGAATACGGTGGCTGGTGCACGGCTTCAGCACGCGCAAGGGCGGGGTTTCGGAGGCGTACGGGGGCGGAGCGCTGAACCTGGGGATCACGCCGGAGGACACGCGCGAAGCCGTGGAGAGCAACCGCAAGCTATTTTTCCAAACCATCGGGGCGCAGGGCCGGGGCAGTGCAGTGTGGCCCCAGGTTGGAATGCGGCAAGTGCACTCGAGCGTGATCCACCGCGTGGATGACATACCGGCAAAACCGCTGCAAGGCGATGGCCTGATTACCAATCGGCCCGAGATAATTCTTTCGGTGCGCGCCGCCGATTGCATGCCGGTATTAATTGCGGATCCGGAGCACCGAGCAGTGGGCGCGTTTCATGCCGGATGGCGCGGCACCCTGTCGCGGATTGTCGAAAAAGGCGTGGGCGAATTCCGGCGGCAGTTCGGGAGCGGCCCGGCGGAACTGAAAGCCGCCATCGGGCCGGGCATCCATGGCTGCTGTTACGAGGTCAGCGAGGATTTTCGCGATAAATTCGTGGCGCAGTTTTCCTATGCGGAAGGGTTGTTCCAGGATGTCTTCTCCTCGGATCCGGTACGGCGGAAATATCCGCTGCTATTCATGAACATGCGCGCGCCGGGACACGGCGAGCCGCCGCGGACGGTCCACCTCGACCTGGTGGAAGCGAACCGGCGGCAATTGCTCGATGCCGGGCTGCGCGAGGAGAACATCTGGTGCTCGGACTTGTGCACGTCCTGCCGCACCGACCTGCTGTTCTCGCACCGCAAAGAAAAGGGAGTTACGGGGAGGATGATGGCGGCGATCGCAATCAGGAAAAATTCAGAATGAAGAGGCGTCGGGTATTCTCAATTCTGCATTCTTCATCTTCATTCTGACTTCCCTAGCTTTGGCTCGGGGGCGTTGGCGCGTGAGAGCCGGCGCCGTTGGATCCGGTGTTGACCAGGTCTTTGAGTTCCTTGCTGGGCTTGAAGAAGGGAATCTTCTTGGCCGGGACTTCGACGCGGTCGCCGGTTTTGGGATTGCGGCCGACGCGGGGCTTGCGCTGGCGGGTGCGGAAGCTGCCGAAGCCGCGGATCTCGATCTTGTCGCCGGTACGGAGTGAGCGAACGATGCTGTCGAAGATGGTCTCGACGATGATTTCGCTGTCTTTCCGCGTCAGTTCCGCCAGCCGCGACACTTCTTCGATGAGATCGGCTTTAGTCATGTTGATATCACTCCTGAGCTGGAAGGCATAACATCTCAGATTTGTAGGGGTTTGCGCAAGCCGGGTGATGCCGGAAATGCCTGAACAAACCTGAATTTACCGGAATCCTGGAACTCACTTCCACAGAAAATAAAAGCCGGGATTACGCTGCAGCAGCTTGGCCCGGTCGGGCAGCCACTGGGAGGCGTCACCGAAAATCAGGTCGAAAAGGCTGTGGCGCTCCTTCGCCGGCCGGACCAGTGAAGGCTCGCCCTTGATGCCGACGGACTTCGCGGTGTCCTTGACCGCGGCCTCGAAGTCGCCGATCTGGTCCACCAGCTGCAAGGGGAGCGCCTGCTGGCCGGTCCAGACGCGACCGTCAGCGATCGGTGCAATGTCTTCGACCTTGAGGCCGCGCCCGCTGGCGATGGCGGCCACGAACTGGTCTTTCATATTCATCACCATGCCCTGCAGGTAGGCGCGCTCGGCGGGAGTCAGGTCGCGGGCCGGGTCGCCGGTGTCCTTGAACTCGCCTGACTTGATGACCTCTTCCTTGAGCTTGGCCCAGCGCACCAGGTCGCCGTAGTTGTACCAATCCATGATGGCGCCGATGGAGCCGACAACGCTGGCGTCATTGGCGAAAATCTTGTTGGCGCCGGAAGCGACGTAGTAACCGCCACTGGCGCCGACCACTGCGATATCGGCGACAACCCGTTTCTTCTTTTCGTCGCGGATGCGGCGAACTTCCTTGTAGATCTCCTCGGAAGCCGCGGCGCTTCCGCCGGGCGTATTGAGGTGAATGATGATGGCCTTGATGGAGCCATCGTCGGCAAATTTCTTCAGGTCCCGCACCGTAGGTTGCGAGTCGAGGATGACGCCTTCGATTTCCACCACCGCAATCTTGTCCCCGCTGCCGGTGGTGACGTACTGGGTGCCCTGCTCGCCGCGCAGGCTGAGGTACACGAGCGTGTACACGGCGAGTACGAAGATGAAGAAGGCCGCGCCTCCGATCAGCACCCATAGTCCCGCGCGAGAACGGCCGCCGTTCGCCATCAAGCCGCTAGTTTAGCATCCTGGGAACGCGGCGCGGACCGTTGCGGGAAGACAGGACACGAGGCGGCCGCGCGGGTGCAATCTCGCTGTCAGGATCCTCCGGGCGGCAAGTTGGGCGATGGCATGGAATAACGGCGTAATATCCTGTGACTTGGCCGCGAGTAGCGTTCGCCACTGCGGCAGCATGCAGGGCTTCAACTTCGGAGAAGAATGAAGCGCCGTAAATTGTCCGTGTGATTTTGGCGCGCTGGAAATATTGCAAATGGAAATGATTCAACCCGTGTACCTCGACGTGCACTCTAGTCAGGGCTAAGGTGGGGGTCGTTGTGCAACCGCAAGTATTGGCTGGTGCCTTTGGGAACACGGACCTATTTGGAACTAAAGCCATTTTGCTCTGGCGCAATCACGGGCATCGCGCGCGGCCGGACGCGAATTTCCGCCGGGGTTCGTCCGATGTACTCGCCGTCGCCAAAGATGTCGAGCGGGCGGTCGCTGCGGAGGGTCACCGCCGAGCAGTGCGCGTATTCAATCTCCGGCAAGGACAGGTGCCCGCCCGAAAATACGGTGGGAAACAGGCGTAACAGTCGGAGCCTGGAGGTACGGCGAACGAAGCACATGTCGAGCTTGCCATCGTCAAGACGCGCGCGCGGGGCAATGCGCATTCCGTGTCCGTAGGACTGGGCGTTGGCGAAGGCAACGAGCATGGCGCGCTCTTCGATTCGTCGTGGTCCGTTGCCATCGATCAACTCGAGCGTGATCTCCGGCGCCTGGAAGCCGAGCAGCGCCCCGGGCAGCGACAAGACGTAGCCGCCGTGGCCGCGCAGCCAAGATGGCAGCCGATTGGCGCGGCGGTTCACTTCCGAATCCAGGCCTACGCCCGCCACGCAGCAGTAGAGAGTTTTCGTGGTGGTGGAAGGTTGCGGTGAACCGGCGGCGGGCGCACAGGTGATCTCGCCGAGATCAATCATTCGCACGTTGTCGCCGCTCGAGCAAAATTTGCGCCAAGCCAGGAGGGAGTCAGCCACGCGCGCCAGTCCCAGGGCACGCGCAAAGTCGTTGCCGCTTCCGGTGGGAACACAGAGCACGGGTATTTGTGCCGCTACCGCTGTAAACAATTGACGGTGAACGCTGCCGTCGCCGCCGAGCACCACCAGCGCGTCATAGGCCGCGCCGGCAGCTAACTCGGATACAACCGCAATCTCCACACCCGAAATACGAAACCGGCGAAGGTCGTTCGCGGTAGCAGTTGGCCCGAGAATGGCGGCGGCTCGCAAAACGCGCGCAGCTTACCACGGTATTCACCAACAGCATCAACGGGGAGGACGGCAAACCCCGTCCGGAGCAAGACCACGCCGGATGGGGTTTTTGTTTACCTCTATCTCCGCGTTACTTGGTCTTGAACTGCGCGACCTGGCTCTTGACTTCCGTGCCCGTGCCTTCGCCCTGGCCGGAATCGACCACGAAATAGTAGGTCGTGTTCGGCTGCAGGTTGTTGATGGTCACACGATGGGTCACGTGCCGGCCATTACCCGCGGAACGATCGTACGGCGCCTGCGCCGTCTGGCTCAGGTTGTTCGGGTCGGTGCCGTAGCGCACCAGCGAACTGCCGCCGGTGCTGGTGGTCCAGGCGATTTCCGCCTTATCCGTCCCGACGTACTCCACCCGCGGGCCATCGGTGATCTGCAGCGCTGCCGAGCCACCCTGGCCTGAGGTCCCGCCCTTGGTGGCGAAGGACTGCACCGAGCTCTTGGCTTCGGTACCGGTGCCTTGTCCCTGGGCGGAATCGACCATGAAGTAGTACTTGGTATTCGGCTGCAGGTTTTGGATCTTCACCCGATGGGTTACGTGCTGGCTGCCTTGCCCGCTGGCGTACGGCTCCTGCGCCGTCTGGTTCAGGTTGTTGGGATCGGTGCCGTAGCGCAGGACCGTGCTACCGCCGGTGCTGGTAGTCCAGGCGATCTCGGCATTGTTGGGGCCGACGTACTCGATTCTGGGTCCATCCGTGATGGTGAGGGGTTGTGCCTGGGCTGTTGCCAGGGGCGGAAGCAGCAGTGCCGCAAACGCGAGCGCGGCAAGGATCAATTTTGCAGGTGAGTTCATGAGTCTCCTCCATTCCGAATTCGAAGCATGGCGGAATCCAGAGTGGCGCGCGCCCCGAGCTCCAATTCGGCTTTGCGAAGTTGGATGCTAGGCGACGGGAGCGTTCTGCTTCGATCCCAGGCGAGGTTTTTCTGGCTATTGCGCTCCCGGCGCTTCATCGGCAGGTATGAGGACCAATTTGCAATCTCCGGCAGCAGCACAGGAGAGAGTACCGCGACGCAGCAGACGCGTGGGTGTGGCGTCCGGAAAAGCGAAACTTACTTTGGCTGCGCGCAGGGCCTCGGCAAACGGCTTCAGTTTGTCGCTGCCGCTGATGAAGCGCGCATCTTCCACCTTGGGGCCGGGCCCGAGGACGACGTAGAAATCCGCCTGCGCCGTTTCGCGCAGGAGCGCGCCCACGCCGATAGTTCGCTGCGCATCAAGGTCGGCGCGCGCTTTTGCCACCAGCGCATCGATTCTGACGTCTACGGCGTTGGCCGGAGAGGCGCCGGTGCTCTTGCTCGCCGCCTTCTTCACCGCTTGTTTCGCGCTCGCGTCAGCCGCTGCCGACGTGCTTTCCGCCTGGGCAGAGGCACCCAGCAACGCCGCCAGACGGGCCCGTGTCTCCGGATCCGGCTTGTAGCCGGCAAGAGCCTCGGCGTACATCTGAATGGCTTTGTCTTTTTCGCCGCGTTTCTCGTAGATTCGCGCCAAGTGATCGCCGACCTCGCCGTGCTGTCCGAGTTGCCACGCGGCGCGAACGAATTTCTCCGCCTGGTCAAAATTGCCGCGCTGGAAATGGACCCAGCCCAGCGTATCCCACTCCGCGGCCAGCGAGATGACCAGCGCCTGCTGCTCCAGCTGCAGGCTGTCGGAGCTGAGATTGCGCAACGTGGCGGCGGTGGACGCCACGGCCGATTCGGCGTACTGCTGCGCCATGTCGAGGTGCACGTTGGCCAAGCTGAGCTGGTAGGCGATGTTGTTCCAAGCCCCCGGCGAGGGTGAAATAGTCACCGCGCGATCGAAGGAGGCAAGCGCATGGGCGTCGTCGCCAAGTTCGAGCTGCGCCTGCCCAAGGCTGATCAAGGCCTGCGGGTCCTGGGCATTGATGGAAACGGCCTTTTCCAGTTCGGGGAGGGCCTCCCGTTGCTTGTGCTCCTCCAGGTACATCATTCCCAAGTTGCGGTGCGCAAACTTGTCGAGCGGGTTCACCTCGATTTGCTTCTGGAAGGCCTCGGCTGCCTTCGGATAATCGCGCCGCTCCCACCAGGCGCGGCCCAGGTTGTTGTAGGCGAACTCGTCGAAGGCATTGAGTTCCACCTGCTTCTTGAACGCCTGGATCGCCTCCTCGGTGCGGCGCTGCGCGAGGTAGGCATTGCCAAGGTCGTTCCATGCCGACTTATGTTTCGGCTGCAGGTCAACGACGCGTTTCAACAGTTCGACCGCGCCCCGATAATTGCCCGCCTGCAGCGCCCCGATACCGGCCTCGTACAGTTCCTCCGGCTTCACATTCTCGGGCGGCTTGGGTGTGCCGCGCTGCGTGTTTTCCAGGGCGAGTTGCTGAGCTTCATCGGCGGCGAGGGCGCGGCGGAAGGCGGCATAGTCGCCCAGGCGCGCGGCCGGCAGATCCCGCCAGAGCAGCCGCACCGAGCGCTCGGCGGCGAAAGTATTGCCCTTCATTTCGTAGGCGGCGTGGTAGTCGGCGTAGTCGCGCTTCATTTCGAAAGGCAGCGGCGCGCGGGCGGTGAAGGTGGACGGCAACTCAATCTTCAAGCGCATGGTGATGGTGCCGGGAGCGCCAAGCTCGATCGGGTCCGATGATTTGGCGTCCGCTTCCGCCAAGTCCGGCAGCCGCACGCGGGCGAGCGGCAGATCGAGCACCGAGGAGCGTTTCGACCAGTCCAGGAAGTTCGGCTGTGTCAGATCAAACTCCAAGTGGAAAGGACCACGGTTGTCGGAGGGATCGTCAGCCTTCAAGTTGCTGACATCGCCGTGCAGCCCCACCATCTGCTCCACCGCCTTGGTCAGTTCCTTCCAGCGCGCGCTGGGGACCTGGCGGAAGCCGATTCGCAACGGCAATTCACTGTCGCCGCTGAAAGCCAGCTTCACATGCGCGGTGAGCTTGCCCAAGTCGGAGACTTTCCCTTCCGTTTCGATCAATTGCGTGTTGGGAACGGGCGCGTCAGACGGAGTCTGCATCAATTGCGCCGCGCCGCTGGGCGGAATGACCAGCGCCTTCTTGTTGCGGATATTGAAAGTGAGCAGCCGGAAGGGCGCGATCTCTGTGGTCGTATCCAGCCAGACTAATTCCTTGCCGATCGGAACGACGCTGATGACGTGATCAAACTGCGAGGGCGAGGGAACGTCGGGATCGAGCTTGCGCGAGGAATTGATGAGCGCCGAAGAGGCGTGGATGCCGATGGAATCGAGCAGGCCCTCCAGCAGTGTGTGCTTGTCTTTGCAATCGCCGTATTGGTTCGCCAGAACGTCGGCGGCGGAGTGCGGCTGGTATCGGCCGACACCAAACGACAGGCTCACGTAGCGAAAATTTTTCGCGACGTAATCGTAGATGGCCTGCAGCTTGTCCATGTCGGTGTTGCGGCCCTTCACGATTTCTTCGGCGCGGGCGCGCACTTCGGGCGTGGGTGCGCGGCGATCGCGTTCCAGGGAGGCGTACCAGCGGCCGACCGCTTCCCAGGAGGCAAAGGTCGTCATTTGCACGTCGGGCTCGGGCTGGACGCGCCGGGATTTTTTCGTTTCCGATTCTTCCTCGTCCCGCGCCCGGCGTGAGGCCGACCAGCGATAAATGCGGCGATCGCCTTCGTCGGAGACCGTCGCTTCGTGGCCGCGGCTGGTTTTGAGCTTCACGGTCCGCTTGCGCGGAATGTTGACTTCAAGCCGGTCATCAAGAACGATGCCGGTGTCAGCGAACCGGTGCTCCATCCAAAATTCGTTTTCCGCCAATGGTGTGGTTGTCGTGGTCACGACCTCGTATTCCAGGGTCTCCCCGGGACGCAGGCCAGGCACCGTGACATGCTTCTGATGAAAGTCGGTGTACACCGGCGCCTCGCGAGCGACGGGAGCCGTGAGGTCCTGGATGGCGCCGGCAGGTGCGGTGACCACAACTCCTCCCGCCTTGAGCACGCGCACGTACGCTATGTCCATCTTCTCGTTCGCCGCGCTGTAGCCGAAGATCAATTGGCCGAAAAACTCCACCCCAGCCTCGGTCTGCACGCGAATGCGCGCCGTGACCTCTTTCCGCCCGGTGCCGTCGTTTTCGAAACGATAGACGGTGCGCTGCGACTCAACCACATAGGCTTCCTGCGGATAATCGGCTGGCTTTTCCGCGTTTTTCGCGGGGGCGTTATCGGCGCTCGCGGGGATGGGAACCGGGGGAGGAGTTTGCCCGAAAACGGCGGAAACGAGGAGGAAGACAACGGCAAGAAGCTTCATGGGAGTATCTCAGTTGTATCGCAAATAGCGGCCAGTAGCCAATGGCGATGTACCTGAGTTCACTCGCAGCGGAGGACTTCAACCAGTCCAGTTTGCCGGTGCCAGGGCCGGTGCACTTTGGTTTAGGTCAGCGTAGCGCGGGCGTTGACCAGGTCGTCTTCCATGTCGAAGCTGAGCTGGAAATTGAGCCGCTTGCAGATGGCGCGCATCTCGCGATTTACTCCCAGCATGGTGGAGGTCACGTACTTCAGTTTTTCGTCCTGCGCGATCTGCATCAGCCGGCTCACCAGTTCTGTGCCGAGGCCTTTGTGCTGGTACTCGTCGCGAACCAGCACCGCGATCTCGGCCTCCTCGCTGCCGTGCAGCTTGCTCAAACGTCCGACAGCCAATATCTCGCAGGTCCCGTCCGGACGGCGGAGTTCTGTCACCAGCGCCATCTCGCGGTCGTAATCGATGAAGCAGATTCGCGTCAGGCGCTCGTGGGCGGTACGCTGTGTCAGCTTCAGTGGCTGGAAATAGCGCAAGTACACGCTGCGGTCCGAGAGCCGGCTGTGAAAGTTAATCATCAGCGGCTCGTCTTCGGGACGGATGGGGCGGATAATGACCCGGGTGTCATCCTTCATCGTCCAGTCGCCGACGTACTGCTGCGGATAGGGGCGAACCACAAGACACGGCAACTCTTCTTCGCGCAGGTCCGCCGGATGAAGCACGATGCGGGCGTCCAACGCGAGCAGGCGTTCGCCGGAAGCCAGCAACGGGTTGATGTCGATTTCCTTGATCCAGCGCTGGTCGATTACGAGCCGGCTGAAATTCACCAGCAGCGTTTCCAGCGCCGCCAGGTCAACCGGCGGCAGGCCGCGGACGGCCTTGAGTGCCTTGTAGATCTTGGTCTGCTCCATCATGCGGCGGGCGAGCGTGGTATTCAGCGGCGGCAGCGACAGGGCGCGATCGTCCTCGACCTCCACCATCTGCCCACCACGACCAAATAGCAGCACCGGCCCGAACTGCGGATCAATGCTGCTGCCAAGGATCAATTCGAATCCCTGGCGGGGAATCATCGGCTGCACGGTCACACCGAGGAAATGCCGGCTTCCCGCGTTGGCTTGCACGTTTTTTTCGATCGCCGCAAACGCGCGGCGCACCGCGGCAGCATCTTTCAAGTCGAGCTCCACGCCCCCCACATCGGTTTTGTGGGTCAAGGTGTGCGAGTGCAGCTTGACCACCACCGGGTAGGTGATTGCGTCCGCGTGCGCCACCGCCTCGTCGGCCGTCGCGGCGACGCGAGTGTCGACCGTCGGTATGAGATAGGCAGCGAGCAGTTGTTTCGACTCGGCTTCGGAAAGCAGAGAGCGGCCTTCCTGGCGCGCCTTTTGCAGTAAGCTGTCGGCAATCGCGCGATCCGGCTCCTGCTCGGTCTGGCTGCGCAGCACCGGAGTTTCATATAGCCCGCGCAGGTTATAGCTATAGCGCCACATGTAGGTGAAGGCACGGGTAGCAGTGTCTGGGAACTGGAAGGTGGGAATGCCGGCGCGGTTCAGGATCTCATTCGCAGCCACGATTTCCGCACCTCCCATGAAGCAGGCCAGGATCGGCTTTCCGGTCGAGGTGGCGTAAGGCTTCAGCAACTCGGCAATTTTGGTCGGCTCGGCCAGACCCTGCGGGGCGGTCAAGACCAGGACGCCGTCGGCGTTGCGATCCTTGAGCACGACGTCGAGGGCGCGCGCATAGCGGTCCGGACCAGCATCGCCAAGAATGTCGATGGGGTTGCCGTGGCTCCAGTGCGGCGGCAGAAAGCTGTTCAGTTCGGTCTCCGTTTCCGGCGACAGGTCGGCCAGATCACCACCCTGCGAGGCCAGTCCGTCGGCCGCCAGCACACCCGGTCCGCCCGCATTGGTCAAGATCGCCAGGCGGGGACCGCGGGGCCGCGGCTGCTTGGCCAGCACTTCCGACATATAAAAGATGTCGGAAATGGTGGCCACCCGCAGCACACCGCTGCGTCGAAAGGCGGCGTCCAGCACTTCATCGCTGCCGACCATGGTCCCGGTATGAGAGGCGGCGGCCTTAGCGGCAGCCTTGGTGCGCCCGGCCTTAATCACGATGATTGGCTTATTAAGAGAAACTTCGCGGGCCGCGGACAGAAACTTGCGCGCGTCGCCGATCGACTCCATGTAAATGAGAATCGACTGCGTGCGAGTGTCATTGCCGAGGTAATCAATCAGGTCGCCCCACCCTATGTCAAGCATCGACCCGACCGAGACGAAGGCGCTGAACCCCACCATCTCGCGCAGGCTCCAGTCAAGGATGGCGGTGCACAAGGCGCCGCTCTGACTGATAAACGCCACGTTGCCCGGACGGGCAATCTGCTGAGAAAACGTCGCGTTCAGCCCGGTGAGCGGATTCATGACGCCCAGACAATTCGGCCCGACTACGCGCAGCCGCTTGCCCTTGATCCGGTCCGCAATCTGGCGCTCCAGTTCCAGCCCCGCTTCGCCGTGCTCCTTGAACCCGGCCGAGATGATGACTGCTGTCTTCACACCCGCTTGCACGCATTCGCCGACGATGCCGGGCACGGTCGCGGCCGGGGTCGCGATTACCGCCAGGTCCACCGTCTCCGGCACCGAGGCAACGTTGGCGTAAGCCTTGATGCCAAGCACGCTGGCGCGGTCCTTGCTCACCGGAAAAACGGTGCCGCCGAAGGGGCTGCTGAGCAGCGCCCACAGTACCCGGCGGCCGATCGAGCCCGGCCGCTCCGTCGCTCCGATCACCGCCACTGCTCTGGGGTGGAACAGCGCGTCCAGCGGATGGCCCTCGGTGCGCAGGACGTCGTGCGCTTTGTCGGTCGTAGTAGAAGTCTTCAGAGCGGGTTGGGTGGCGGGATCCATGGGAAAAGGAAACTCCGAGTCGGGGAACACTAGAGTCTAAACGTTTCGGGGGCGGCTGGGGAGCAGGCTTGTCACACCTCTATGTGACCGAATTTCACAAGGTTGCCGGTAGCATCCGAGAACAGAGCATCCCAAGGGCGGGAAAAGCATCGTAAGAAGAGCTTTTTCGCACTCGGGGCCCGGCAACGTTAGTGTAGAATCACTGTATTCATGTGGGTGCGCCCGCTCCTTGAGAACGCCAGCGGGTCCTCTTTCATAACCAGCGAAAATGGCCTCATACCGAGGTCCCCAGCACATCCGGGGAAGTTTATGGGAGGCCGAATGCAGCAGGCAACATCGCCACAACCACCGAAAGCGGAGAGCAATCGGAATTTCTGGATTTACACTGGGTACGCAGCAGCAGCTCTGGGCCTGCTGGGAGTGCTGGCCTATCACTTTTCCGGGTATCTTCTGAAATAGGGGCGGATCCGCAGGCCGACCCGCCGTTATTCCTTTTTGCCTGCGGCGCTGCCACTCGCGCGGTTTGCAGCCCCGTTGGAAGCGGCTTCCAATGCTAGAATGAGGTGTTCTGCCCGGCTCTGATCCTTTCTTTACGGATACAACACGCTTGCCCGACAACGGTCCCAAGAGCAGCGCCATCACCTACGCCGATGCCGGGGTTGACCTGGAGCGCGCGGGCCGCGCCAAGCAGCGCATCAAGTATCTTGCCCACAAGACATTCACCAAGGGTGTGCTGAGCGAAATCGGCAGCTTTGGCGGAATGTTTGCCCTCGACATGAAGAAGTACAAGGACCCGGTGCTGGTCTCCAGCGTCGACGGCGTCGGGACCAAGCTGAAGGTCGCCTTCGAGATGAGCCTGCACCACACCATTGGCGGCGACCTGGTGAACCACTGCGTCAACGACATTGCCGTCCAGGGCGCGGCGCCGCTGTTCTTCATGGATTATTTCGCCACCGGCAAACTCGACCCGGAGATTGCCGAGCGCGTGGTCTCCGGCATTGCCGATGCCTGCAAGCATAATGGCTGCGCCCTGATCGGGGGTGAGACCGCGGAAATGCCCGGCTTCTACGAGCAAGGCGAGTACGACCTGGCCGGCTTCATCGTGGGCATCGTGGACAAGGAGAGAGTTCTGACCGGCAAGCGTGTCGAGGTGGGCGACGTGCTGGTCGGCCTGCCATCCAACGGCTTGCACACCAACGGATACTCTCTCGCCCGCAGGCTGCTATTTGAGACCGCGCGCTATTCGCCGGAAACGTACGTCAATGAGCTGAAAAACAAGGTCGGCAACGAACTCATGCGCGTCCACAAGAGTTACTGGCCGGTGCTGAAAAAACTTGTGGATGGCGACGCCGTCTCCGCCATGGCCCACATCACCGGCGGCGGCATCACCGGGAACCTGCCGCGCGCGCTCCCCAAGGGCACCGCTGCCGTCGTGGAGATGGGCACCTGGCCGGTGCAGCCCATCTTCCAGCACCTGCAACAGCTCGGTTCCATCCCGCAGGACGAAATGATGCGCACCTTCAACATGGGCATCGGCATGATCCTGGTAGTCCCGCCGAAGAAATTCAAGAAAGTGCAGACCGTGCTGGAGCGCGTGGGCGAGAAAGCCTTCACCATGGGCAGGATCGTGAAAGGCGAGCGCAAAGTTCTGTACAGCTAGCAGAAAGTTTGCCGCATTGCGGAACTGCGGAATTGCTGAATTGCTGAATTGAATTGCGGTGATAGCGGATCGTAGAGAGGCCGCCTATTTCTTCTTCCATCCAGCTCCTCGCAATACTTTCCCCGGCAGAGCGTTCGTCATTTTGCCATCTTCGATCACCGGCACGCCGTTGACCAGCACATAATCCATGCCCACCGAAAGCTGGTTCGGATCCTCGTACGTTGCCAGCTCGTGAACCTTGTCGGGATCAAAGATCACCACGTCCGCCCACATGCCCTGCTTCAGCACGCCACGATCGGCCAGCCGCATGCGCTGGGCCGGCAGCGCGGAAAATTTTCGAATCGCGTCCTCCAACCTGAGCTTCTTTTCCTCGCGGACATATTTCCGCAAGATCCGCGGAAATGTGCCGTAGGCCCTCGGGTGCGGATGCTCGCGTCCGAGCAGGCCGTCGGGCGCGGTGCCGCCGTTGTCGTTGTCAATTGATACCCAGGGTTGCTGCAGCGCGAGCGCGACATCGTTTTCCGACATGATGAACAGCGCGACCTCCGTGATCGCATTATCCTGGATCAGCAGGTCGAAGGCCGCGTCGATGGGATCCTTGCCCCACATCTTCGCGATCTCCGGCAGCCGCTTGCCTTGCAACGACACCAGTTTCGGATTGTGCACCGCAGTGACCAGGAATCCTTCCGGACCTGCGACCTCCTGCCATTCGTTTTCCCAATCGCCGGAATCCGTCTCCAATTCTTTTCGGATTCGCGCCCGGGTGGCGGGATCCTTCAGTCGCTGGATCAGCTTGGCATCGCCGCCATCGTGCGCCCACGGCGGAATCAGCGCGGAGAACGAATTCGACCCGGCGGTGTAGGCATAGGTGTCGGCCGAGATATCCACGCCCGCGGCGCGGGCCGCATTGATCTTGGTAATGACGTCGGGCATCCGTCCCCAGTTCTTTTTGCCCGCCGTCTTGAGGTGCCAAATCTCCACCGGAACATTGGCCTCGCGGCCGATGCGAATTGCCTCGTCCAGCGCCAGCATGATGCGATCGCCTTCGCTCCGCATATGGGTAGCGTAGATGCCGCCGTAGGGCGAGGCCTCGCGCGCGAGCGCAATCAGTTCCTCGGTGGCGGCGTAGGGGGCCGGGGCGTACTGCAGCGAGGTGGAGACTCCCACCGCGCCTTGCTGCATCGCTTCGCGAACCAGGGCACTCATGCGCTCCAGTTCAGCCGGCGAGGGCGTCCGGTTGTCGTCGCCCAGAACCATGCGACGAACCTGGGTTGCTCCGACGTAAGTTGCGAAATTGATGCCGATGCCCTGTTTTTCCAGGCGCGCGAAATACTGCTCGAAATTCCGCCAGTCGGGAAGAATCTGGTAGCGCTCGTACCCGATACGATCGGCTTCAATGATGCGGTCGTTCAGCGGGGCCACCGATCCGCCTTCGCCGGTTATTTCGGTGGTAATGCCCTGGTAAATTTTCGAAGGCACGTGCGGATTCACCAGGATGGTCAACTCGGACTGGCCAAGCATGTCGATGAATCCGGGCGCGACCACGCGTCCGCGGGCGTCAATTACATGCCTGGCAGGCGCCGCGGAAAGATTTCCGATGGCGGCGACATGTCCGTCGCGGATCCCGAGGTCGCCGGCGTACCACGGAGAACCGGTGCCGTCCACGATATGCCCGTTGCGAATAATGATGTCGTACGCCGGCGTCTGCTGCGCGGCCACAGCGATAACCAGGAAGACGATTGCCAAAACGGCTAACCAGCGCGTCATGCGATGACCTCACCCCTGAAATTTCTTGCTTCGAATTACCCTGGAGGATGAAAGAATATACGTCATGCCCCAGCAGAAGAAACTCGGCATCCTTTTATCCGGGCGAGGGAGCAATTTCGCCGCCATCGCCGAATCGGTGAAGCAAGGCCGCATCAACGCGGAAATCACGATTGTCATTTCGAACCGCACGGAGGCAGCCGGCATCGAGCACGCTCGCAAACTCGGCCTCGACGCGCGCGTCATTCCCAGCAAAGGACGCCAGCGCGAGGAGCACGACGCCGAGGTCGTGGCCGCGCTCAATGAAAAACAGGTTGACCTGGTGTGCATGGCCGGCTACATGCGCCTGCTGTCGCCGGTGTTTATCCGCGCCTTCCCCAACCGCATTCTGAATATTCACCCCTCCCTGCTGCCGGCATTTCCCGGCCTGGAGGCGCAAAAGCAGGCGCTGGAGTACGGCGTAAAGGTCTCCGGCTGCACCGTGCATTTTGTCGATGAGCACCTCGACCATGGCGCCATCATCGTGCAGCGTGCCGTGCCGGTGCTCGATACCGACGACGACCATACTCTGGCTGCCCGCATCCTCGAGCAGGAGCACATCGCCTACACGGAAGCGATCACCATCATTCTGGGCGGCAACTACGATATCGTCGGACGCCGCGTGGTGCAGCAGAGGGCCTTCGCCGCAGCCGTACCGATTCCGCGATAGCTCTTAGCCATTAGCCATTGCTGATTAGCTATCCGCCTTAAACGACGGGCATTTTTGGCACGACCACCGATCGACGACCAATTACCAATGGCTAATGGCCGCGACCACCGGCAATCATCCATGCTCAAAGTCAAACTCCTCGTCCCGACCGCGAAAGCCCCCGCCGTCGCTCACCCCGGCGAAGACCTCGGTTACGACCTCTTCGCCGCCGCTGACATCACCATCCCCGCCCGCGATCACGCCATCGTCTCCACCGGCATTGCCATTGAGGTCAGCGACGAGAAGGGCCGTGCCATGGGAGCGTTGCTGCGCGACAAATCTTCCATGGCGGCCAAACGCCTGGTGCTGACCGGCGGCGTGATTGATGCCGGTTACCGCGGTGAAATACGGGTGCTGATGGAAAACATGGGCGACTGGCCGGTCACCATCCATGCCGGCGACAAGATTGCCAACCTGATTCCTTATCCGGTGCTGACCGGCGAAGTCGTGGTGGTTGACGACCTGGCACAATCCAAGCGCATGGCGGGCGGGTTTGGATCGACGGGAAAGAACTAGCCGCTGTATACACGCCGATAAACACCGATCGCGAACCCGAAATCGATTACAAAATCAAGTCAGGATCAGCTGTGTTCATCCTGTTTATCAGTGGCCGATTTCTTCCGTTGCGTCCTCTGCGGTAAAGTAGTTTCTCGATGCCGCAATTCCGTCCCGTTGACGAACAACTCGCGTACATCAAGAAAGGCGCGGCGGAGATCATCCGCGTTGACGAACTGCGCGACAAACTGAAGCGGTCCCTGGATAGCGGCAAGCCGTTGCGCGTCAAGATCGGTCTTGATCCCACCGCGCCCGACCTCCATCTTGGCCACACCGTCGTTCTGCGCAAGCTGAAACATTTCCAGGACATGGGCCACACCGTCATCTTCCTGATCGGGGATTTCACCGGCATGATCGGCGATCCGACCGGGCGCTCGGTCACCCGCCCGCCGCTCTCGCGCGAGCAGATCAACCAGAATGCGACCACCTACCTTGCGCAGGCGCACAAAATCCTCGATCCCAGCCGGATCGAGATCCGCTACAACAGTGAATGGCTCGACAAGCTCGGCTCGGAAGGCTGGATTCGCCTGGCCGCCAAGTACACCGTCTCTCAGATGCTGGAGCGCGAGGACTTTCACAAGCGCTTCCACGATGAGAAGCCGATTGCGCTGCACGAATTGCTCTATCCGCTGGCGCAGGGATATGACTCTGTCGCTCTCGAAGCGGATGTCGAACTCGGCGGCACCGACCAGAAGTTCAACCTGCTGGTCGGGCGCGAACTGCAGCGCGCGCACGGCCAGCCTTCCCAGGTGGTGCTGACTACGCCGCTACTCGAAGGTCTCGACGGCGTGCAGAAGATGTCGAAGTCCTACGGCAACTACATCGGCATCACGGAAGCGCCGCTGGAGATGTATGGCAAGGTGATGTCCATCTCCGATGCGCTCATGTGGTGCTACTACGAACTGCTCACCGACGTCAGCGCCGAAGAGATTGACCGCATGAAGGCCGATGCGGCTGCCGGCCGCGCCCATCCCATGCAGCTGAAAAAAGATCTGGCGCGCCGCATTGTCAGCGACTTCCATTCTCCACCGGCCGCGCAGCAGGCCGAGGAGGACTGGGCCCGCCAGTTCCAGCGCGACGAAGTGCCGGAGGACGTGGAAACGGTGACGGTTCCATATTCCGCTGTGGAATACAGAATAGGGGAAGACGCTGACCTAGCAGGGCCCGGGATGGGTCGAAAACAATTTGGCGTGAAACTCGACCGTCTGCTCGTCCAATCCGGGCTGGCCCCGTCAGGTACGGATGCGACCAGGAAGATCAAGGAAGGTGCGGTTCGCGTCGCAGACAAGGTAGTCTTGCAACCACGGATGATCTTTGTGACTTTCCCCGGACCATTGATCGTGCGCGTGGGAAAAAAGATGCGGCGTGTAGTCATCGACCAAAGGTAATCCTCGGCGCCCCGACAACCTGCCAACAGGACTAGAATCTTCCCCATGAGTACCACACTGACTTCTGTCAAAACCTTCGGATTCTTCCTCGACGGACACTGGATTAGCGACGGTGAGCTGCACGAAATCCGCGCGCCCTTCGATGGCGAAGTAGTCGGGACCGTCGTATACGGCACGCGCAAGCACGCTGAAGCTGCCATTGCGGCTGCGGTAAAGGCTTTCGAGACCACGCGCCGACTGCCAGCCTATGAGCGCCAGCGAGTGCTGCGTACCGTGGCCGGTGGCTTGACTACACGCCGCGAAGAGTTCGCCCAGGTGCTGGCGCGGGAGGCGGGGAAGCCGCTGAAGCAGGCGCGCGCCGAGGTGGAGCGCGCCATTTCCACCTTCCACATCGCGGCCGAAGAGAGCACGCGCATCCAGGGCGAAGTACTGCCGCTGGACACCGCGCCGGCCGCGACCGGACGTTGGGGAATCGTAAAACGCTTTCCGCTTGGCGCGATTTCGGCGATCACGCCATTCAATTTTCCGCTGAACCTGGTCGCGCACAAGGTAGCGCCGGCCATTGCCTGCGGCTGCACTATGGTGCTGAAGCCGCCGCCGCAGGACCCGCTCAGCGCGCTCATGCTGGCGGAACTGGTGCAGCAGGCAGGATGGCCCGACGGAGCGCTCAATGTCCTGACGCTCCGCAACGACGATGCCGCGCCGCTGATCACTGACGAGCGCATCAAGCTGCTTACCTTTACCGGCAGCACCGCCGCCGGCTGGGAAATGAAGAAAAAAGCCGGCAAGAAGCGCGTCGTGCTGGAACTGGGCGGCAATGCCGGCTGCATCGTGCACGGCGACGCCGACCTGAAGCTTGCCGCGGAACGCTGTGTTGCCGGCGGCTTCGGCTATGCCGGCCAGACCTGCATCTCGGTGCAACGAATTTTCGTCGAACGCAAGGCGGCCCGCGAGTTCACCGAACACCTGGTCGCCGGCGCGAAAAAGCTGAAGGTCGGCGATCCCTTGGACGCCACGACCGATGTCGGACCGATGATCCGCGAAGCCGACGCGGTTCGCGCCACGGAATGGATCGAGGAAGCCGTGGCAGCGGGCGCGAAGGTGCTCTGCGGAGGCCATCGCCAGGGCTCGTTCGTGGAACCGACGGTGCTGACCGAAACCCGCCCGAACATGCGTGTGAACTGCATGGAAGTTTTTGCGCCGGTGGTGACGGTGGAACCGTACGATGATTTTGCCGACGCTCTCCGCCGCCTCAACGACTCGCCTTGGGGATTGCAAGCGGGCCTGTTCACACGGGACGCGCGGCTGATCTTCCGTGCGTTTGAGGAGTTACAGGTCGGCGCCGTGATCGCCGGCGACATCCCCACCTGGCGCATGGACCAGATGCCCTACGGCGGCGTCAAGGATTCCGGCATGGGCCGCGAGGGATTGAAATACGCGATCGAGGAAATGACCGAGCGCAAGCTGCTGGTGATGAACGTGCAGTGAGGGCATGGCCAGCGGTGGTCGGCCGACGGTGACCGGCACGCGAGTACACGCAACCGATCACCGCTGATCCTTGATCACGCTAAATGATTTCGCGCGCCTTGTCTTTCATCGCGGTGGCGAAGATTTCGGTTGCCTTCGGTTCTCCGCGGGCCAGCGACTCGACGAAGTGCAGCGCCTGTTTGGCATTGATTTTTCCAGGCATGGGCGCGGTGAGCGGATCTACGACAGCTTCCAGCACCGCGGGCCCCGGGGCGTTCAGGAATTTCTCCATCGTGTCGCCGCAGAGCCTGGGATCGTCCACTCTAAATCCGGCTCCGCCGCAGGCTTGGGCAAACATCGCGAAGTCAATCGGAGCAAGATCGACGCCGAATTCAGGGTTTCCCAGGAACACCATCTGCTCCCACTTGATCTGGCCAAGATAGTTGTTCTTGATAATAACGACCTTGATCGGCAGCTGGTACTTCACGGCGGTAACGAAATCGGCCATGAGCATGCTGAAACCGCCATCGCCGACGAAGGCGACCACCTGCCGCTCCGGATACGCGAGTTGCGCCGCAAGTGCGTAAGGAAGCCCCGGCGCCATGGTTGCCAGGTTCCCCGACAGCGTATGCTTCTGGCCGCGCTTGGATGGAATGTGGCGCGCCCACCAGGTGGCGATGGTGCCGCTGTCGCAGGTGGTGATGGCGTCGTTGCGGAGGCGCTTGCCAAGTTCGGCCGCGACTACTTGCGGCTTCATCGGCTTGGTATCGACAGCCGCCAGGCGGTCCATGAACTCCCACCATTGCTTCATTCCGTCCTGTGCCTGCTTGAGGAAATCGCGGTTTTCGTTGCGCTTGAGCATGGGCAGAAGTTCACGCAACGATCTCTGGCTGTCGCCAACGAGCCCCACCTCAATGGGATAGCGCAACCCGACGTTGGCCGCATTGATTTCAATCTGCACCGCGCGCGCCTGTCCCGGCTTCGGCATGTACTCGATATAAGGGAAGCTGCTGCCCACGATGAGCAGCGTGTCGCAGTCCTCCAGGACTTCCTGCGACGGACTCGTTCCGAGCAGGCCGATGGGCCCGGTGGTATATGGGCTGTCGTCGGGCACGCACGCCTTGCCAAGCAGGGCTTTGACAATGGGCGCTCCGAGCGTTTCGGCGGTTTGTTCGAGCTCGTCGGTGGCGTGCAGCGCGCCCTGGCCGGCCAGAATCGCGATTTTCTTCCCGGCATTCAGGATCTCCGCGGCGCGGCGCAGGTCGGCGGCATCGGGCACTCGCGCCGAGCGCGCAAAAACGTCGGAGACGTGATGCTGGATATTGCGCTTCGAAGCCTGCTTCGGGTGATACGACTCTTCCTGCACGTCCACCGGGATGGTGACGTGTGCGACGCCGCGATACGCCAGAGCGGTGCGCATGGCCAACTCGACCACATTTTCCACGTGCGTCGGTTTCATGATGCGCTGGTTGTAGACGCAGACGTCCATGAAGAGCTTGTCGAGTTCAACGTCCTGCTGGGTGCGCGTGCCGATCAGGTCGCTGAACTGCAGGCCGGTGATGGCCAGGACAGGCTGGTAATCGAGCTTGGCATCGTAGAGGCCATTGAGCAGGTGAATTCCGCCGGGACCAGAGGTGGCCAAGCAGACGCCGATTTTCCCGGTCATTTTGGCATAGCCGCAGGCCATGAAGGCGGCAGACTCTTCGTGGCGCACCTGGATGAAGCGGATCTTGTCCTGCTTCTGGCGCAAAGCTTCCATGATGCCGTTAATGCCGTCGCCGGGAAGGCCGAACACGAATTCGACGCCCCAATCGATAAGTTTTTCCACGAGAACATCGGATGCGGTCATGCAGAGCCTCTTTCCTTGCGCAGCCGCCCGCCGAGTGATTTGGCTGCGGCACAGTGAATGAAATTTTCTTGGTGCGCGCGGGCGGGTTTGTTCATCTGCGTCAATACAACCGTAGGATGCGCAGCGCGCATCGGCTGTTAACTGGTATTGAAAGTACCCGGTCATTTTTATTTCGCTACGGTTGATACAACAGGGGTAAGGGCAAGAGGGGCCACGGCTCTCCTAAGGTGCACCAGGGCGCCGACTAGCCCGGCACGGGCAAGGGCGGCGTCAACTCCGGTCATTTGGCGATTTGGGGTCTCGGGCGGTTCGCGGCAGAAATTGGTCGTGGAACGATATGTTACACTTCAAGTTTTCTTGACGTGAGTCGCGACAAACAGTGACGTCAACCAGCAACTCAGGGCGAGGATCGGGCGTTTAGATGGCCCAGGTATTCCATCGCAGCACGAACACGATTTCGCGGCTGTCGATCGTGCTATCCGTGATCGCGGTGGCGGCGTTTTTTTTTGTGGCCGCCCAGATGCAACGCTCGCCCTACGTGAGCTGGCGGGGGGTGGCCCGGGAGCAGGTGGTGCCGTTCAGCCACCAGCACCATGTCGGTGGACTGGGCATTGATTGCCGCTATTGCCATACCTCGGTGGAGGTTTCCGGTTTTGCCGGCATCCCTCCCACCAAGACATGCATGAACTGCCACGCGCAAATCTGGACCAACGCCGAGATGCTGGCGCCGGTCCGCGAGAGTTTCCGCTCGGGCAATTCGCTGGTTTGGCAGCGCGCCAACCAGGTTCCGGACTTCGTCTATTTCGATCACAGCATTCACATCAACAAGGGCGTGGGCTGCGCCTCGTGCCACGGGCCGGTGGACCGGATGCCGTTGATGTATGCGGAAAACTCGCTGCAGATGGAGTGGTGCCTGAACTGCCATCGGGCCCCGGAAAAGTTTCTGCGGCCGAGGGCTGAAATTTTCAACATGCGATACCAGCCGCCAAGTGGGGAGAAGCCGCTGGAAATGGACGGCAAGAAGTTCACCGACCAGATGGCGCTGGGAACGTACTTGAAGACGAAGTACCGGTTGCGCAGCGTGAACGACAGTACGAGCTGCAATACGTGTCATCGCTGAAAAGACAGTCGATTGATTGTCGGCAGTCAACAGTCGATGGGAAGAATGATGCGAGAAGAAGAAAAACAAGAGGGGCTGATACAGATTCAGCCGGCGGGCCGCCACAACCTCAAACACGACGCGCGGGATGCCGTGTGTCATGGCGCTTCGCACCAGCGGCTCGAACTGGAAGAGGTGCGGGCGAAGCTGGAAGGAGCGAAGGGGCCGCAATACTGGCGGTGCCTGGAAGAACTGGCGGGCAGCAAGGCTTTTGAGGAGATGCTGCACCGCGAATTTCCGCGGCAGGCCAGCGAGTGGGTGGGCGGCGACGTGTCGCGGCGGAATTTCCTGAAGCTGATGAGCGCCTCGCTGGCGCTGGCCGGGATGGCCGGGTGCACCAAGCTGCCGGTGGAAACGATAGTTCCGTACGTGCGGCAGCCGGAGGAAATCATCCCCGGAAGGCCGCTGTTTTTCGCGACGGCAATGGAGTTGGGCGGGTACGCGCAACCGCTGCTGGCACGCAGCAACGAAGGACGGCCGACCAAGCTGGAAGGCAATCCGGAGCACCCGGTGAGCCAGGGCGCAACCGATGTCTATGCGCAAGCGGTGCTGCTCGACCTGTACGATCCGGACCGCTCGCAGACGAGCACGTATGGTGGCGAGGTCGAGCCGTGGTCCTCGTTCATCGGCGCGATGCAGGGACCGATCGCGGCGCAGAAGGCAACCGGCGGGAGCGGTTTCCGGCTGCTGACGCAATCGGTGTCGTCGCCGACCCTGCTGGCGCAGATTCGCTCGTTGCAAAAGAATTTTCCGGAAATGAAGTGGCACCAATGGGAGGCGGTGAATCGCGACGGCGCGCGCGGCGGAGCGCAGATGGCCTTCGGGCAGCAGGTGGAAACGCGATACCTGCTGGAGAACGCTGATGTCGTGGTGGCGCTCGATGCCGACTTCCTGAGCAGCGGATTTCCCGGCTTCACCATGCACACGCGCGATTGGGCGAAGCGGCGCAACCCGGATCACCCTGCCGGCATGAATCGCACTTACGCCATCGAGAGCACGCCGACCACGTCAGGTTTCAAGGCCGACCACCGGTTGCCGGTGCGCGCGTCGGAGGTGGCGTGGTATGCGCGCGTGCTGGCTGCGAAGGTGGGAGTCGGTGGCGCTGCAACCGACCGCGTCAACCCCGAAAACCTGATTCCGCCAGAGGTCAACAAGTGGCTGGATGCGGTAGGGAAAGATCTGCAGCAGCACCGCGGCAGGGCGGTGGTCATTCCAGGCGAATACCAGCCGCCGGTGGTGCATGCGCTGGCGCATGCGATGAACGAGGCGCTGGGCGCGGCGGGCGCCACCGTGCTTTACACCGATCCGATTGTGGAAGGCGCAGTGAGCCAGGCAGAGTCGATCAAGGAGTTGGTGGCGGACATGAACGCCGGGAAGGTGCAGTTGCTGCTGATCCTTGGCGGCAATCCGGTGTTTGACGCGCCCGCCGACCTGAATTTTGAAGCCGCCATGGGCAAAGTGCCGCTGCGCATCCACCACGGGCTCTACCAGAACGAGACCTCGGTGTACACGCACTGGCACGTGAATGCAAACCACTTCTTAGAGGAGTGGAGCGACACGCGCGCGTTGAATGGCATGGTGAGCGTCGTGCAGCCGCTGATCGCGCCGCTCTACGGCGGGCGCAGCGCGCACGAAGTGCTGGCCGTATTCAATGGCCAGCCGGATACATCGTCGTACGAGCTGGTGCGCGCGTACTGGAAGTCACAGTATTCCGGCAACGACTTCGAAGGCTTCTGGCAGCAAGCGGTGCACGATGGGTTCATGGCTGGCACCGAATCGACGCCCAAGCCGGTGAAGGTGACAACGTTCTCGTTCCAGGCTATATCGGCGCCCCCCACTTCACCGAATGGCGAGTTCGAAATCGCGTTCCGTCATGATCCTTGCATCTTCGACGGGCGCTATGCCAACAACGGGTGGCTGCAGGAGTTGGAAAAGCCGGTCAGCAAATTGACCTGGGACAACGTGGTGAACATCAGCCCGGCGGACGCGAAGAAGCTGGGCGTGAAAGAAGGACAGGACGCAACGGTGGTCAAATTGAACTACCGTGGCCGGGAGGTGGAAGCGCCGCTGTGGCCGCAGCCCGGCCAACCTGATGGCCTGCTGACCGTGTTCTTCGGCTACGGACGTACTCGCGGAGGACGCACCGCCAGCGACAAAGGCTTCAACGCCTACAAAGTGCGGTTCTCCGACGCATCCAGCTTCGGCAGCGGGGCAAAGATCACCAAGACCGGCGCGACCTACCGGCTGGCGTCCTTGCAGGGATACCAGATGCTGGAAGGGCGCAACGTCGTGCGCTCGGCGACAGTTGCCACCTACAAGCAGAATCCCGGTTTCGCGCACCAAAATAACTTTGCGCCGCCGCGCACGGATACCTTGTATCCGAACTACCAGTACAACGAATACGCCTGGGGGATGGAAATCGATCTCAACTCCTGCGTTGGTTGCAACGCGTGCATCGTGGCATGCCAGGCGGAGAACAACATTCCCGTGGTCGGAAAAGAACAGACGATGCGCGGTCGCAAGATGCACTGGCTGCGGGTGGATGGATATTTCGAAGGCGATCCCGCCAATCCGAGGATGTACTACGAGCCGCTGCCGTGCATGCAGTGCGAGGACGCGCCCTGCGAGGTGGTATGCCCGGTGGGCGCCACGGTGCACAGCAGCGAGGGCCTGAACGACATGGTTTACAACCGCTGCGTCGGCACGCGGTACTGTCAGAACAACTGCCCATGGAAGGTGCGGCGGTTCAATTTCCTGCTCTTCAACGACTGGAACACGCCGCAGCTCAAGATGGTGCGCAACCCGGAAGTCACGGTGCGCAGCCGCGGCGTGATGGAAAAATGCACGTACTGCGTGCAGCGCATCACCAAAGCGCGGATTGCCGCCGAGGAGGAGGACCGGCGCGTGCGCGATCAGGAGATCCTGACGGCGTGCCAGCAGGTCTGTCCGGCCAACGCCATCATTTTCGGCGACATCAACGACCCGAACAGCTCGGTGCGCCGTTTCAAGGAACATCCACGGAACTTCGGCGTGCTCGAGGAACTGAACACGCGCCCACGTACGACGTACATGGCGGCGGTGCTCAACCCGAACCCTGAAATTCCGGAAGCCATCAGGCGAGAGCAGCCGGAGCAACACTTCTAATGGAACCAAGAGATCCAGTCGAGGCGATGGAAGTTCGGCATGGACGGCCGCCGGTGCTGGAACCGGGCCACACCTTCGCCACGATCACGGACAAGATCAGTTCCATCGTACTGACCAAGCAGACGCCGGTGGGATGGTTGATGGGCGTCGGGCTGGCGGGTTTGATGACCGGGATACTGTTCTACGCCATCGGGTTCCTGCTCTACCGCGGTGTGGGCATCTGGGGCGTGAATCATCCCGTCTCGTGGGGATTCGCGATCGTGAATTTCGTGTGGTGGATCGGAATCGGACATGCGGGCACGCTGATATCGGCCATCCTCCTGCTGCTGCGGCAATCTTGGCGCAATTCCATTAACCGCTTCGCCGAGGCCATGACGATCTTTGCGGTCATGCAGGCGGGGTTGTTCCCGCTGCTGCACCTGGGCCGCCCATGGCTGTTTTATTGGCTGTTTCCGTATCCGAACACGATGACGGTGTGGCCGCAGTTCCGCAGCCCGCTGGTGTGGGACGTCTTCGCGGTCTCGACCTATTTCACGATCTCGCTGGTGTTCTGGTACATCGGGCTGGTGCCCGACCTGGCGACGCTGCGTGACCGCGCGCAGAACCGGGCGGCGCGTACGATTTATGCGGTGCTGGCGCTGGGCTGGCGCGGTTCGGCGCGGCACTGGCATCGCTACGAAACGGCGTATCTGCTGCTGGCAGGATTAGCCACGCCGCTGGTGCTCTCGGTGCACACCGTGGTCAGTTTTGATTTCACCATCGCCATCCTGCCCGGCTGGCACAGCACCATCTTCCCGCCGTACTTCGTGGCGGGCGCGATTTACTCCGGATTCGCCATGGTACTGATCCTCGCCATCCCCATCCGCGCGGTCTACAACCTGGAAGACATGATCACCGACCGGCACCTGGACAACTGCGCCAAGGTCATGCTGGCGACGGGCTTGATCGTGGCCTATGGCTACATCATGGAAACCTTCATGGCGTGGTACGGCGGCAATTTTTATGACAAGCACATGATCTGGAACCGCATGCACGGTCCGTATCGGGTGGCGTACTGGGTGCTGATCGCGATCAACGTCGGATTCGTCAACGTGCTGTGGACGCGCAAGGTGCGGTTCACGCCGAAGCTGCTGTGGCTGGTTTCCCTGGTCGTGCTGGTGGCGATGTGGCTGGAGAGGTTCGTGATCGTAGTGGCCAGCCTGGCGCAAGATTTCCTGCCGTCCTCGTGGGGCATTTACACCGCCACGCGCTGGGACTGGGCGGTATTCATTGGCACGATCGGCTTCTTCGCCTTCATGTTCCTGCTGTTTATCCGCGTCATGCCGATGATATCCATCGCCGAGATGAAGCACCTGCTGCCCTCATCGGAGGTGAAGGTGCCGCTGGAGTCTGAGTCATGAGAGCGCCGATCTATGGGCTGGTGGCGGAATTCGACACGCCGACCGAGATCGTGGTCGCGGCGCGCCAGGCGCACGAGCAAGGCTACCGCAAGATGGACGCCTACAGCCCGTTTCCAGTCGAGGGGCTGAGCGAGGCAATTGGGTTTCATAAGGACAACGTGGCGCTGATCTGCCTGGTGGGAGGAATTTTGGGGCTGGTAACGGCGTACGCGCTGCAGTACTGGGTCAGCGTGATCAGCTACCCGGTCAACGTGGCCGGGCGGCCGCTGCATTCGTGGCCGGCATTCATCGTGGTGTGCTTCGAGATGACGGTGCTGTTCGGCGGCCTGGCGGCAGCGTTCGGGATGCTGGCGCTGAACGGCCTGCCCTTGCCGTATCACCCGCTATTCAACGTGCCCAGCTTCGGCTTCGCGTCGCGAGACAAGTTTTTCCTGTGCATTGAAGCAGCCGATCCGAAATTCGATCGCGAGGCGACATACAGGTTTCTGGCCGGCCTGGGTCCGCGAACGATCACGGAGGTGCCGCATTAGGGCACACGTTCAAATTCGCGCGCGTCTTAAGAATCGCGGAACTGCAGAATTGCGGAATTGCGGAAACGCACTCGTGCCGGCGTGCCAGTTCGGCAATTCTGCAATTCGGCAGTTCGGCAATGCTCTCGGCCGGAGGATCGCCTTGTTGATTCTTGCGGCTCTGAGCTGCGCAATGCTGTCCGCATGCCGCAATGACATGCACGTGCAGCCGAAGTATCTGCCGCTGGCGCACAGCGATTTTTTCGAGGATGGACGCGCATCGCGAAACCCGCCGCCGAACACGATCGCGCGCGGGCAATTGCGCGACGACACCTATTTCTTCAGTGGGATGGTGAACGGCCAGCCGGGAAACATGATGCCGTTTCCGGCAACGCGCGAAGTGCTGGAGCGCGGGCGTGAGCGCTTCAATATTTATTGCTCCCCATGTCATTCGCAGCTGGGAGACGGCAACGGAATGATCGTGCAGCGCGGATTCCGGCGCCCGCCGTCGTTTTACGAGCAGCGGTTGCGGCAGGCCCCGCTCGGACATTTTTATGACGTCATGACCAATGGATTCGGGGCCATGCCGGATTACGCGGCGCAGGTGAACTCGCGGGACCGCTGGGCGATTGCGGCGTACATACGAGCGCTGCAGGCGAGCCAGACAGCGATAGCAGCGCCGGCATCCCAGCCGGGTTCGCCGGTGCAGATACCCAGTACGGCGCCGAGCGGGGCAACTTTGCCGCCGGGCGCAGGCCCGGGCGTGCCGGAGAGGAAGAAGTGACCATCGACCCGCGCATGAGAAATGACAATTCGAACTTCGCCGCGCCGCCTATGGTGGCGGGATTGCAGCGGCGCGCGCTGCTGGCGGGCCTGGTGTTCTCCGCCGTTTCGGTAATTGGGTTCGTGATCGAGCCCCGGCAGGCGTTCCATTCGTACCTGTTGGCCTACATGCTGTGTCTGGGGTTGACGCTGGGGCCGATGTCGCTGCTGATGGTTTGGCACCTGACGGGCGGCGATTGGGGCATCCCCGTCCGGCGAATCTGGGAGGCGGCCATCGCCACTCTGCCGATGACGGCGGCAGCATTTATCCCGGTTGCGCTCAGCGCGTACCTGCACCTGAATTATCCATGGGCAGACCCCGAGGAGATCAAGCACAGCGTGCACATTGCCCACCAGGCGGCACAGTATCTGAACCCGAACATGTTTTTGCTGCGCGGCATTGTGTACTTCGTCGCATGGGGAATCCTTGCTTATCACCTGCTGGCGTGGTCTGACCTCCAGGACCGTCCGCCGGAACGCGCATTTGATGTCCGGTTCCGGGCGCTGAGCGGGGCTGGCCTGGTGATTTACGCGTGGATGCTCACGTTTGCGAGCATCGACTGGGTAATGTCACTGGAGCCGGCATTCACGTCCACAATCTATGGCTTGATCTTCGTGGTTGGCCAGGGGCTGATCGCGATGTGCCTGGCGGTGATCATCGCCAATGTGCTGGGGTCCCGCGAGCCCATGAACGAAGTGCTGCAAACGAAGAATTTTCTCGATTACGGCAACCTGATACTGACTTTCGTCATGCTGTGGGCCTACTTCAGTTTTTCGCAGTGGCTGATCGTGTGGTCGGGCAATTTGCCGGAGGAAATTCACTGGTTCGCGGACCGAATCAAGGGCGACTGGGGCGCGGTCGGGTTGCTGCTGATCGTGGGTCATTTCGCGGTGCCGTTCGCATTGTTGCTGTCGCGGCCGTTCAAGCAGAATTCGCGAAAGCTGGCATGGCTTGCAGGATGGCTGGTCCTGATGCGCTACCTGGATCTGCACTGGAACATTGAGCCGAATTTTCATCGCGCCAGTTTCCACTACAGCTGGCTGGACGCGGTGATTCCGATCGCAATGCTGGCGCTCTGGCTGGCATATTTCTTCCGGAACTTGAGGCGGCGGCCGTTGCTCGTGCTGCACGATCCGCACGTCCGCGCCGCGTTGGCAAAGCAACATGAATGAGGCAAATGACAAATCGAGGGAGCCGGAACACGGGATGCCGCTCGAACAGGCAAGCCATCCGGAGACAATGTACGACCGGAGCGACCTGAGCGCGCGTGCCGTCGTCTACTTCCTCATCACGCTGGCGATTACGATCATCGGCATTCACCTGGTGCTGTGGGGAGCATTGCGGTTTTTTGCGCATAACCAGTTGACGCCGGTGCCGCGCAACGCGGCGATTGTCACGCCGTCGTGGCAGGCGGGTGCGAAGGGCGATCCGGTGCAACATTTTCCGGCGCCGCAGTTGCAACCCGATCCGGTGGCGGACCTGAACAAGTTCCGCGCCACAGTCGAGCAGCAACTGAACACCTCCGAAGGAGGACGGATCGCCATCGAGCAGGCGATTGACGCGGTCGCCAATGGCACTTTGCAGGTGCGGCCGCAACCAGTACTGCCACCGCGAGCGCAGTTCGGCAGCGGTGACGGAAGTGTAGCCGGCGCCGGAGGCGGCACCGAACCCAAAGGCAACCAGTGATGCAGAATTGGCGAATTGACAAATTAATTGAGGAGCGACTGTGAATCGCGCGGTCAAAGCGGTTGCGAAAGCAGGGGCGGCTCTTGGCTGCCTGCTGGCGGCGTCGGTCGCCCTGGCCCAGGGAATGGCAGGCCCAATCGTGAAGCCGGCGACGCCGCCGCCGCAAATCCTGAGCAACATCGAAATCGAGCAGAAACTGAATTCGGCCGTGCCCCTGGACTTGCCGTTCAAGGATGAAAGCGGCCGTGCGGTGAAGCTGGGCGACTATTTCGGCAGAAGGCCGGTGGTGCTGGCGCTGGTCTATTACGACTGCCCCATGCTGTGCACGGAAGTGATGAACGGAATGGTGAGCGCGTTCTCGGTGCTGACGTTCGACATCGGCAAGGAATACGAAGTGGTCACGGTGAGCTTCGATCCGCGCGAAAAGCCGGACCTGGCGCGGGCGAAAAAGACGACCTACTTGCGGCGCTACGGGCGTCCAGGCGCGGAGCAAGGCTGGCATTTTCTGACCGGCGAACAGCCCGCGATTTCAGCGCTCACGCAAGCGGTGGGATTTCATTACCAATGGGACGATCGAACCCAGCAATTCGCGCACGCCACCGCGCTGATGCTGCTGACACCGCAGGGCAAGATCGCCCAGTACTACTACGGAGTTGAGTACTCGCCCAAGGACCTGCGCCTGGGGATGGTGGAAGCGTCCAAGGGACGCACCGGAACGGTGGTCGACCAGTTGCTGCTCTACTGCTATCACTACGATCCACGCACCGGGAAATATGGGGCAATCATCTCGCGCATATTGCAGATCGCCGGCGGCATTACGGTGGTGATGCTGGGAGGATTTCTGTTCCTGATGATCAAACTGGAGCCTAAGCACAGCCGCGGCGCGGGCGGCGCCGCACGGACGGGAGGACGCTAGCACATGTGGCAGACACTGCCGCTCTGGCCGGCGCGAGCCTCCACCCTGGCGGACCGCACCGACGCGCTTATGATTTTTATGCTGGTCGTCACCGGCTTCTTCACGCTGATGATCTTTACCCTGATTTTTATATTCGCAGTGAAGTTCCGGCGGGCGCGCAACCCCGTGGCCACGCAGATCGAGGGTTCCAACACGCTGGAAGCAACCTGGACGCTGATTCCGTTCGGTATTTTTCTGATCATGTTTGTCTGGGGTGCCTCGATTTACATGACGTGGGCGCAGCCGCCGCCCGGCGCGGAAGATATTTTTGTGGTCGGCAAGCAGTGGATGTGGAAGTTCGAGCACCCGGAGGGACAGCGCGAAATCGACCAACTGCACGTGCCGCTGGGACGCGCCATCCGGCTGACGATGATTTCCCAGGACGTCATTCACAGCATGTTCTTGCCCGAATTCCGGGTCAAGCAGGACGTGCTGCCCGGGCGCTACACCACGGCTTGGTTCCAGACCACGAAGCCGGGCCACTATCATCTGTTCTGCACGCAGTACTGCGGCACCATGCACGCCGGCATGATCGGGGAAGTGGTGGTCATGGAACCGGCGAGTTACCAGGCGTGGCTGTCGGGAGGAAATGCGGAAGGATCGCTTGCGTCCACCGGCCAGAAGCTGTTTCAGCAACTCGGTTGCACCACCTGCCATCGCTTTGACACGCAGGGGCGTGGGCCGAATTTAGTCGGCGTCTACGGAAAGCCGGTCTTGCTGGATGACGGAAGCACCGTCACCGTGGACGACAGCTACATTCGCGAATCGATTCTGAACCCCGGGGCAAAAGTGGTTGCCGGATTCAAGCCGATCATGCCGACGTTCCAGGGGATCGTCAACGAAGAGCAATTACTTTCCCTGTTGGCATACATCCGATCGTTATCGCAACCGGAGCAGCGCGAGCCGGTGAGCAACCGTCCAGCTGTGCCCGCTCATCCTGCACCGTCTCCGGCAAGGAGTCGCTGAGGCGAATATGGCCACCATTACCGCACCAGCGGTCGAACGCGAAAACTACCTGAACACCGACTACGGCGTGAAATCGTGGTTGCTGACCACCGACCACAAGCGCATCGCCATCCTTTACTTGATCTCCATTACCGCCATGTTCTTCATCGGCGGTTTTGCGGCGACGATGATCCGGCTGGAGCTGCTGACGCCCGCCGGCGACCTGATGTCGTCCGACACTTACAACAAGATGTTTTCCATCCACGGCATCGTCATGGTGTTCTTCTTCCTGGTACCGTCGATTCCGGCGACGCTGGGTAATTTCCTGGTGCCGATGATGATCGGGGCCAAGGACCTGGCCTTCCCCAGGATCAACTTGCTGAGCTGGTACCTGTACATTGCCGGCGCCGGGCTGATGATGTACGTCATCCTCACGGGCGGTGTGGATACCGGCTGGACGTTTTACGTGCCGTTCAGCAGCACCTACTCCAACACGCACGTAATTGCCGCCGCGGTGGCAATCTTTATCGCCGGTTTTTCCTCCATTTTCACCGGCTTCAATTTCATCGTCACCGTTCACCGCATGCGCGCGCCCGGTATGACGTGGGGCAGGTTGCCGCTGTTCATCTGGAGTCACTACGCGACCTCGGTCATTATGGTTTTGGGAACTCCGGTGGTGGCGATTGCCCTGTCGCTGGTGGCGCTGGAGCGCGCCTTCCACCTGGGCCTGTTCGATCCGCAGCTTGGCGGCGACCCGGTGCTGTTCCAGCACCTGTTCTGGTTTTACTCGCATCCCGCCGTGTACATCATGATCCTGCCTTCCATGGCGGTGATTTCAGAAGTGGTGTCCACCTTCTCGCGCAAGCGGATTTTCGGATACGCCTTCGTGGCGCTGGCCTCGATTGCGATCGCGGTGCTGGGCTTCCTGGTTTGGGCCCACCATATGTTTGTAGCCGGCATTTCCGCCTACGCCGCGCTGGTGTTTTCCCTGTTGAGTTACTTCGTGGCCGTGCCGTCCGCGATCAAGGTCTTCAATTGGACGGCGACGATGTACAAGGGTTCGGTGTCGCTGCAGACTCCCATGCTTTACGCCATGGGCTTTATCGGCCTGTTCACCATGGGCGGAATGACCGGACTGTACCTGTCGGCGCTGGGCCTGGATGTGCACGTCCACGACACCTATTTCATCATCGCGCACTTCCACTACATCATGGTGGGCGGCGCGGTCATGGGATACTTGGCCGGGATCCATTTCTGGTGGCCGAAAATCAGCGGGCGCATGTACCCGGAAACCTGGGGAAAAATCGCCGCGGCCACGATTTTCTTTGGCTTCAACCTGACGTTCTTCCCGCAATTCGTGCTCGGGTACCTGGGCATGCCGCGGCGGTATCACTCGTATCCTGCCGAGTATCAGGTGTTGAATGTGTTGTCGACAGCAGGCGCTTCGATCCTTGCCGTCGGTTACGTGCTGCCGCTGGTGTACCTGTTGTGGTCGCTGCGTTATGGCGCCGTTGCGCCCGATAACCCGTGGGCAGCCACCGGCTTGGAATGGCGAACGCCGTCGCCTCCGCCCACCGAAAATTTTCCCGAAACACCGGTCGTGACCTGGGAAGCATACGACTACTCCAGTCTGCCGGAGGTTCCCGTTGCACGATAGCGCCATCCCCGCGCAGCACGATCTGCGGCACCACTTCGCCGACCTGGAACAGCAGCGCGCCAGCGCCACCCTGGGCATGTGGGTCTTCCTGGTTACGGAAATCATGTTTTTCGGCGGGCTGTTCGCCGGCTACGTTGTGTACCGCACCACGCACTACGACGCGTGGCTGATCGGCAGCGAGCACATGGAATTCTGGATCGGCACCATCAATACGGTGATCCTGCTTTGCAGCAGCTTGCTGGTTGCGTTGGCGGTGCATGCGTCGCAGGTGGGCCGCGGCCGGACCTGCGCCGTCTATTTGTGGATCGCGTCCGTCATGGGCGTGGCGTTCCTGGTGCTGAAAGGATTTGAATACCACGCCCACTTTGTCGAGGGTGCCGTTCCCGGGGCGTTTTGGAAGCTGGCAGTGCCGGATCCGCGGTCCGTCCAGATGTTCTTTTACATTTACTTCGTGATGACGGGCTTGCATGCGATTCACGTCACCATCGGCGTGGTTCTGCTGGCGGTGATTGGGTGGTTCGCGTTCAAGGGGCGATACTCACCGGCTTATCACAACCCGGTACACGTCAGCGGCTTGTACTGGCACTTTGTGGACGTAGTGTGGATCTTTCTGTACCCGCTGCTTTACCTGATCGGCCACAAGAAGGCTTAGAAAAATGTCTGAGCACGTCATACCCCGCAAAACGTACATCTGGGTCTGGGTCGCGTTGATGGCGCTGATGATGCTGACCGCCGGGCTGTCGCGGATCAACTTGGGCGAGTGGAGCACGGTGGTCGCACTGGTGATTGCCGCCATCAAGGCCCTGCTCGTCGTCCTGTTCTTCATGCACGTCCGCTACGAAGACCAGAAGATGGCCTGGGTCTTTGTGCTGGCGGGATTCTTCTGGCTGGCCATCCTGTTGACGCTCACCATGACCGACTACATGAGCCGGGGCTACCTGGGCATAGCCGGGCATTGAATTCTGAAATGGGGTCCCATTTCTGGAATATCGACCTGACCGTCACTGCTTGCCGAGTTTCGCTTAAAATTGTTGTCCCTCGAAGCGGAGTGCCAGATGAACCCGGCCAGCCCTCCTAATACGCCAAGACCGACTGTGCTCGACCTGCGCGGACTGACCGCGCGCGCCTGCGAGGTGGCACGCATGTCCGCCGCCGCGACCGAAGAAGGGATTGGCACCGGCGCCACCCTGCCGCTGGATTTCATTCGGACCTGCGAAGAAGAGCTGGATGTGCTGGACCGCCAGATCAACGAGGGCGTAACCGCGGCCATCGCCGGCGCCTCTGACGCCGATGCCCGTGAGCTTCTTTTCTATCTCAAGCTTTTGATTGAACTCGAGCGCATTGGCGACCTGCTGCTCAACGTTGCCAACCGGGCGCGTACCGTTTCCGCGCACCTCGATCCGCAGGACGCAACCGACCTGAAGCGGATGGCGCAGCTGCTGCACCAGATGATGGCTGACGCGCAGGTCGCATTCCGCGATCGCGATCTGCAGCGCGCGCTCGCCATCCTGCGAGCGGACGCCGAAATGGACCGCATCCGCAACCTTCTGTTCGTGCGCCATATCGACAATCCCGAGCGTCTACAGCGCCAGGAGAGTTTTCACCTCGTCTTCATGACCCAGACGCTGGAGCGCGCCGGCGATCACGTTAAGAACCTGGCCGAAGAGGTGTGCCATCTT
Source organism: Terriglobales bacterium (assembly GCA_035691485.1). Classification (NCBI taxonomy): domain Bacteria; kingdom Pseudomonadati; phylum Acidobacteriota; class Terriglobia; order Terriglobales; species Terriglobales bacterium. The sequence goes on along the minus strand of DASSIZ010000069.1, from coordinate 15,752 downwards.
GTGACCGGGCGCAGCGTCCGCCACCTTGTCCGCGCCGCCGACAAGCCTTTTGAAGAGATGTTCCTGGATTGGATGCGCCGCCAAACCATCAAAAAATAAAAGCCGGGAGGCCTGCCCCGGCTCTTCTATGCCCGCTTATCGCAGCCTGATGCGGTTCACTTGCCCATGGAGGAATCTTTGTTCGCAGCGACATCCTTCGAGGTCATGTCAAAGGTGAGCATGAACCCGTTCGTGCCCTTGAACTCGAACGCCTTGAGGCCTTCGCGGTAGGTTTCAATTTCGTTCGGCATCATCACGAATCCGTCGTTGCGTGGTGTCCCCCAATAGCGGACATTCTTCAGCACCGCTGGTTCGTTGGTCATGCCCTGGAAGCGCTTCAGCTTGACCTCTGCCGTCTTGCCGCCATTCAAAGTCGCGTGCGCCTGGTCCTTGTCATAGCTCCAGGCAATGTCGCCCTCCGCGGTGGTCAAAGAATTCCACTTCACCGGGAAGACGTGATTGAGGATTTCGCCGATGGCCTGGCGTTGTTCGACGCTGGTCGCCTTGTCAAAAGTCACCAGCGCCCAGTCCATTTGGCCCTTCGAGAAGTCACTGCCGAGATCGCCGGTAATCCAGAATTTCGCGCCATCCAGTTTGGTCGCGCCGTAATGTCCGTGGTTGACCTTGTACGCGTTATTGAACTTGCAGTAATGCTCCATCTTTCCGCTGGCGTCGTGGTGCATGGCCGGATGGGAATTGAAATAACAGATGCAGAACTCTGGGCAGCTGCAGGCTTCGATCGCCGTCGCGTTGATCGCCCAGTTGTTCGCAGGTGATGTATGGCCGACGCTGATGGCCAGCAGGGAAAGCACAGTTACCAATGCCAGTTTGCGCATGGTCTCACCCCTTGAGCGGGCAATTATGCCCTTGGCAGCTTCGGCTTGCAAGCCGAAGCGCTATACTGCCGTTCCTGCATTCAGGAAAGACCTGTGTCCGATTTCGCCTCTCCCGCTCTCAGCCTCGCTGCCGCCGCCACCTGGGGTGCAGCCGACTTCAGCGGCGGTGTGGCCACCAAGAGGGCGAATCCCTTTCACGTGGTCGTCGTCGCTCATGCCACCGGCATGGTATTCATGCTCACGCTGGCGCTCGCGACGCAGGAGTCGATTCCGGGCCGGAATGCCTTGCTATGGGGTGCTATCGCGGGACTGGTCGGCGGCATAGGATTAGCCGCGTTTTACAAAGCATTGGCCATCGGCACCATGGGCATCAACGCGCCGCTTTCGGCGGTGATCACCGCCATCGTTCCGCTCGTCTTCAGCTTCCTCACCGAGGGCCTTCCGCGCGCGATCCAGATCGCCGGCTTCGTCTTTGCGCTGCTCAGTATCTGGCTGATCGCCGCGCCCCCCGCGGGTGCCGTACGCTCGCGAGGAATAGCGCTGGCAGTTGTTGCCGGGTTCGGGTTTGGCGGGTTTCTGCTCTTCATCAAGTTGGCCGGAACCGGATCGGTGTTCTGGCCGCTGGTTGCTGCGCGCTCGGCTTCCACGCTCTTCATGCTGGCTATCATGGTTGTGTCAGGCACGGGATGGAAAACCAGCCGCGGTTCGCTCGCCTACATGGTGATTGCCGGTGTCCTCGACTCCGGCGCCAACGCGCTGTTCGTTGCCGCCGCGCATCGCGGCCGCCTCGACGTCGCGGCCGTGCTTTCATCCCTCTACCCGGCGACGACGGTGGTGCTTGCCCGCCTGGTGTTGAAGGAACGTCTCTCGCGACTGCAATTTGCCGGCATGGCGATTGCGTTCGTCGCCGTCGCCCTCATTGCCGCCCGGTGAGGTGCGCAGCGGCGGCGTGCGCACCGCCGAATTGACTCCCAAAATGGAACAGTGACTGCCCGTAACCTACAGAATATAAAAGCCCGAAACGGGAATCTCCGCAAAAACGTAGGGTCGTTCCCGCTGCACTTTTTTAACTCTTGAGTTAGCAGCCACTTCGGGGGATTGAGCCAACTCGACCCCCCACTAAAGTTGTGGACGCAGAAATGCCCCTATTTTCGTGAAGCATTTTTCATGCTGTAAAGATTTTCAGCAGTACGCCTCCATGGGGTGGTCGCGTCTGAACTGCGCGGCCGGATGTGGGTGAGGCGGTTCGTAGCCGTTGCTTACTCTCATTTGAGCGCAGCCCGATCGCGCTCGACGCCAATAAGGAGGCGTAATGCATTCCATTGATTCAAAGCGAATATTCGTCTCGCTTTTTCTCGTCGCACTTCTAGTTGCTCTAGTCCTGCCCGCATACGGCCAGGAGCGCTTCGGTAACGTCACCGGCGTGGTCAAAGACCAAACCGGCGCCGTGCTGCCCGGAGTGGCAGTTACCATAACCAACAAAGACACCAACCGCAGCGTCACCGTTCACAGTCGCGGCGACGGCAGCTACACCCTCGCCGACGTTGAACCGGGTCATTATTCGGTAACCTTTGTGAAGACCGGCTTTACCAGCCGGGAAGTGGCCGACATCGTGGTCCTGGTCGGCAGAAACACTTCCGTCAGCATCGAACTGCAAGTCGGGACCGTGCAAGAGATGGTCGAAGTGAGCGGCGCTGCGCCCATCATTGACACCACCGCTACCATGATCTCGCATAACGTAACCGCCGAGGAAATTAACACCCTTCCCAAGGGCCGCAATTTCGCCGGCGTCGCAGTGTTCTCGCCGTCGGTGAATACCGGCACGATCGAGGGCGGCTACCAGATCAATGGCGCCAGCGGCGCTGAAAACGCCTATTACGTTGACGGCGTTTCCACCAACAGCCTGATTGACGGCTCCTCGCGCCAGACTGCTACCTTCGACTACATCCAGGAAGTCCAGGTGAAGACCACGGGACTGGAAGCCGAATACGGCGGCGCCCTCGGTGGTGTGGTCAGCGGCATCAGCAAGTCGGGTGGCAACACCTTCCATGGTGACATCCACGTCTACTATTCGGGGAACAAGATTTCCGCTGGTCCCGCCGAGCGCATGCAACTCAGCGACGACATGACCACCTTCCACTACTTCCAGGATGGCAAGCGGAAGCAGGATAACTACGAAGTCGGTGGTTCTTTGGGCGGCCCCATCATCAAGAACAAGCTGTTCTTCTATACCAACTTCTCTCCGTCATGGTTACGGCAGAGCCGCAAACTCACCTTCTCTGACGGCGCGGGTACCTTCGGCACCAAGGCGCTGGCGATGAACTGGTTCAACAAGCTGTCCTTTGAACCGACCAGTCGCGTACGCATGAACTTCACTTGGCTGTATACGCCTCAGTATTCCCAGGGCGTCACTCCAGGACCGAACGGCCAGGCGCCGAACGTCAGCACCAGCAACATGACGGCTCAGCGCGACAACGCCATGCTCGGATTCAACCAGCCGGAGCAAAGCTACACCGGCCAGATTGACTACACGCCGACGAATAGCTCGGTGCTGAGCGTCAAAGGCGGCCGCTATCGCCTGAATTACAAAGATACCGGCGTGACGGCAACCACCGAGTATTGGTGGCGCGCTTCGTCCATTGATATGCCCGGTGTCCCTCTGGCGGCACAGCAGGCGAACGGCTATACCACTCCGGCCGCCGGTCAGATCGTGCACGACCTGACCACTCGCACCTACGTGCAGGCCGACTTCAGCCAGTTTGTCCGCCTCGCCGGCCAGCAGCATAACTTCAAGTTCGGCGTCGGCACGCAGAAGAACATCAACAATGTCTTCAGCACCGACGATGGCCCGAACGGCCGCGTCTACCTCTACTGGGGCCAGACCTGCGCCGGATGCACCCCGCCGAACGCAACTGGGACCTACGGCTATTACCGGGTCGATGACTACGCCCGCCGCGGCTCCGCCGGCGCCAACATCAACCACATCTACGTCCAGGATTCCTGGAAGGCGATGAGCCGGTTGACGATCAATGCTGGTGTCCGTTTTGAAAAAGAAACCATTCCCTCCTTCCGTACCGACATCAAGCAGTACGCGTTCCAGTTCGGTTATGGCGACAAGCTGGCTCCGCGGCTGGGCGCCAGTTTCGACCTGTTCGGCAACGGTAAGGTAAAGATCTCCGGTGGCTGGGGCCGGTACTTCGATTGGACCAAGCTTGACTTGGCCCGCGGAACCTTCGGCGCCGACCTCTGGCATATTTACTACCGCTCGCTGGATACCACCGACGTGTTCAGCCTCGGCTTGAACAACATGCCCGGCACCAATCTGTGGGGAAGCGCTTTCCGAGACATGCGTCTGCCGGGTTTCAATTACGTGGACCCGCAAATCAAGCCCATGAGCCAGGACTCGCTGAATGCCGGCGTGGAATGGGAAATCCGGAAGAACATGGTCTTCACCGGCCGGTACGTGCGCACCAACTTGAACCGGACCATTGAAGACATGGGCGTGCTGGTCGATGGCAGCGAAGCTTACAAATACGGCAACCCCGGGGAAGGGGCAAACACCGAGTCGCCGTCTTGCTACGTTGGCACCAGCCTAAGCGATGCTGTGGCGACTTGCGGCATACCCATGCCCAAGCCGAAACGTGTTTATGACGCGATGGAGCTGTCTTTGTCGCGACGTTTCGGTAACGGACTGCTGTTCAATGCCAGCTACGTCTATAGCCGCCTTTGGGGCAATTACTCCGGACTGCAGAGCACGGACGAAATTACTCCTCCAACCCTCGGCTATTCCTCGGCGGGTAACCAGAGCTTCTACGGCCAGATTTTCCGGCCCGGTGGGAACGCCAACCGCTACTACGATCTCGACCAGACCATGATTAACGCGCATGGCGTCATCGGAAACTATGGACCGCTGCCGACCGATCGTCCGCACGTGTTCAAGTTTTACGGCGCCAAGCAGTTTAAGTGGGGCACCGAGATTGGCGGCTTCTTCCGCGTTTCCAGCGGCACTCCGGTCTCAACCCAGATGCAGACCATTAACGGCATCGGCATGTACGTCGAAGGCCGAGGCGACATGGGCCGGACTCCGGTCTTCAGCCAGACCGACCTGATGGTGGCGCATGAACTCAAGCTGGGTAAGAGCGAGAGTCGGAGATTGCGCTTTGAGTTCAACGCCCTCAACCTCTTTAACCAGAAGACCAGTGTGTTCACCATGGACCGTTACAACTTCGAAGAAACCTACGATTCCACAGGTGTCAGCCTCCTGAACATGGACCTGCGGAAGGGCTTCGATTGGAAACCCATGGCGGCTGCGGCAGCCTTGGCGGGAGGCAGCAATCTCGACCCCCGCTACGGCAAGGCGGCCATGTTCAACCCTGGTTTCCAGGGCCGATTCCTGGTGAAGTTTATTTTCTAGTATTTTCTAACCTGAAACACTTTGGGCCGGCTTTCGAGCCGGCCCTTTTCCATGTGCTCGAAGCAGTTGAGGAACCTGTTCCGAAGGATGCGGCTAACGGCTAATAGCTAATAGCTAAGTGCTGATTTGCCAAACCGTGTCCAGCACCGTTCCGTCCACCCACTTGACCACGGCGACAGGCTTTTCGGTGAGTCGGGGTTTCTGCGGTTTGCCGCCGCAGATTCTTTCCACGTCGCGCTGGATGTCTTGGATCGGACGGATGGGAAGTGACGAGCCTTTCACCGCGTCGAGCAGATCTTGCCGTCGCGGATTGATGGCGATGCCTCGCTCCGTTACCACCACGTCCACCAACTCGCCCGGCCCGGTAAGCGTGGTTACCTGATCTACGATCACGGGAATGCGGTCGCGGAAGGACGGAACGGCGAGAATGGTGCAGCCGGCGAACAGGCAGTTCTGCCATCCGCCGATGCCGTGCAGCAAGCGCCCGTCGGAGTGGGTGACGACGTTGGCGTTGAAGTGGACGTCTACTTCCGTTGCCCCCAGCACTACTACGTCAACCAGGGAGTTGAAAAAACCCTTGCCGTGGTAGTTGTAGGAGGTGAACGGCGAGGTCGCAACGTGCCGCGGGTCGTTGGCCATTGACCGCACGGCCTCAAGATCGAAGGTCTGGCCGTCGAGGATGTAGTCGGTCAAGCCTTCCTGGAGCAAGTCGACAAGGTATCGCGTGGAGCCGCCGCGCACAAAGCGCGCGCGCACGCCGCTCTGCTTCATGTGGCGTCGCAGGTAGTCCACAAATGCAAGCGCGATTCCGCCCGCTCCGGCCTGGAACGAAAATCCCGGCCGCATGATGCCGGCGTCGCGCACGAACTGCGCCACCTGCTGCGCGATCAGCAGGCGGTCAGGCGAGCGCGTGATCTGCGTGGTGCCGGATACGATTTTGGACGCATCGCCGATGGAATCAACCTGCACCACATAGTCCACATTGTTGCCCTGAATTTGCCACGGAACGCAGGGGAACTCGACCAGGTTATCGGTGACGACGATCACGTGGTCGGCGTACATCGAATCCGCGAGCGCAAATCCCAGCGAGCCGCAGGCCGAGGGCCCGTGCGAACCGTTGGCATTGCCGAACGCGTCCGCGGTCGGGGCGGCGATCACCGCGATGTCAATGTGTACCTCGCCATCCTGGATTGCCTGCCAGCGCCCGCCATGCGAGCGCAGCACGCCTAGGCCGCGCATCCGGCCCTGGGTGCAGTAATCGCCGAGCGGTCCGTTCATCGAGCCCTCGATGTGGTGCACGTTCCCGGATTCCATCAACTCGATCACCGGGGCGTGTGCCGGGAACGACGCCGAAGGGAACCACATCAGGTCGCGCGCACCCAGCTTTGCCGCGGTTTGCAGCGCCCACAGCGCCACCCTGTCGCCGTCGCGCAGGTGATGGTGCGTCGAGATCGTCATGCCATCGCTCAGCCCGCAATTGCGCAGGGCGGTCTCGAGGTCGGGCACGCGCTTGTCTCCATTCATCGGATAGTCGGAGGCGGTGCGGACCGGGGGCGCGGCTTTGCGTCCCTGCGGACGATTGTTGTTCACGCCCGCGTACACGCGTTGCGGCGCTCCGTTGACGCTGGCAGGAACCACGCGTCCGGCGGCGTTGGTGGCGAGTTCAATCGAATTGGCGGTTGTGCTCATCTAGAATCGGCGCTGATTAACGCGGATCGGAACGGATCAGAAAAATCAGCGTTCATCAGTGTTCCCTCGCGGCGAATGTATCAGCCCCATGAGCCTGGCGCGCTCGACGAGTTTGAGCGCGCGCTGTACCACCGGCGCGTCGATCATCTTCGAGCCCAGGCTTACCACGCCGAGGCCGCGCGCCTGCGCGTCTTCATAAGCGGCAACAATTCGCAGCGCCCGATCAATTTCCTGTTGCGCCGGGGCAAACGCCTGGTGAATGACCGCAACCTGCAGCGGATGGACGCAGCCCATGCCCTCAAAGCCGAGGGCGCGGGCGTTGCGAGCCCAGGCGGCCAGGCCCTCGAGGTCACCGACATCACCGTACACGGAGTCATTCGCCTGCAAGCCGGCGGCCTTGGCGGCGTTGATGATTCGCGTGCGCGCGTACAGCGACTCAGCCCCCAGCGCCGTCTTCGCTACGCCGATGTCGGCGGTGTAATCCTCCAGGCCAATGGTGAGCGCGACATTGCGTGGCGAGGCGGTTGCGATCGGCATTGCGTTCTCAATTCCCATCGCCGTTTCCAGGATCGGCAGCAGCCAGATGTCGCGATGCAACCCGCAGCGCGACTGTACGCGCGCGATCCGCTGCTCCACCTCGGCGACCTGCTCGGGATGCTCCGTCTTGGGGATGAGGACCAGGTCGGGAGATTCCGGAACCACCTCGTCCAAATCCGCCAGCCCGAGCGGAAGCTGATTGATGCGCACCATGCGCTCACACGTCCCAAAATCTACCGCGCGCAACGCGTTCCGCACCAGCACGCGCGCCGCATCTTTTTCATTCGAGTGAACCGCGTCTTCCAGGTCGAGAATAATCGTGTCGGGCGCATGCAGCGCGGCGTTGACGAAATACTTTGGCTCACTGCCCGGCAGGTACAGGCGCGAGCGGCGCAAGCGATCCCGTGGCGAAGGCGCGGGCAGTGGCACCTGTTCCGGCAGCGATCGCCTGCCTTCGCCCAAGCCTGCACGCCGCACCGCGGCTTCAATCCGCGCTGAAATAACGAACGGCAATGCCCCGGCGTCTTCGATCAACAGTCGCCCGTGCTCCACGCCGAGATCGGCTAATACCTGGCGTGCCTGGGTTAGAATCGAATCGCCGTAGTACGCCGCAACTTTCGATTGCAGCTCAATGTCGATACCGCCAGAGCTGTGGCCAGAAAACACGACGCGGCAGTCGGAGCGAATATCGGCTCCGCTTCGCCCCGCTTCGAACGTTGTCGTATTCACGTTTGCCGTTGTCGCCATAAAAGCTAAAAAGTAAGAGCTAAGAGCCAACGCTAGTCAGCTGCCGCACCTTCGCCGTTTCCAACTTCTGCAAGATGGCATCGGTCATCTGCATTGTTGTAGCGGCGCCCTGCGCAACCGACTTAGCGCCGCCGGGAATCCGCATCATGTCATAGGTGCGGACTTTTCCCTCCGCCACCACCGCCGCAATTGCGCTGCGCACGCGCTCCGCCTTGTCGTGCTCGCCGACGTGGTCGAGCATCATCGCCGCCGACAATATCATCGCGATGGGATTGACGATAGGTGGATTGAGTTCCGCATACTTGGGTGCCGAGCCGTGCGTCGGCTCAAAGACTGCGACTTCGTCGCCAATGTTGCCGCTGGCGGCAAAACCCAGGCCACCGACCAGACCGGCAAAAGCGTCGCTGATCACGTCGCCAAAGAGGTTCGACGCGATGATCACCCCGTAATCCTCCGGGTTCTTGGTCAGCCACATGGTCTGCGCGTCGATGTTGGTGGACCAGAGCGGAATCGAGTAGTCCCTGGCCACCTGCTTCGCAACTTCTTCCATCATGCCGCTGGTTTCGCGGAGCACGTTGGGCTTCTCGCAGATGGTCACGTTCTTGTAGTCATATTTTTTGGCGTGCTCGAAGGCCGCGCGGGAGATGCGCTCAGCGCCGCGACGCGTAATTATGCGAACGGAAATCGCCAGGTCCTCGCCGCGCGTTGTGGCAAACGGCTTGAATTTTGGGTGCGACTCCAGCGCGCTGCGCACCGGTGCCGGCGGATTCGTCCATTCGACGCCCGCGTACAGGCCCTCGGTGTTCTGGCGGAAGACGACCACGTTGACCTGAGGCTCTTCAAATCCGCCACCGACTTTCTTGCGAATGAAATTGAGAGGATTGCCGGGAAAGCCGATGCACGGCCGCTGACAGATATCGAGGTTGAAGCGCTGCCGCATGGTGACAATGGGCGAGTAATACGTGTACCCCTTGCCGCGGAGGGCGGGCGAGAGTTCGGCGTCAGCTTCCTTCTTTGGCTTCGAGGTGATGGCGCCGAACAGGCCGAGCTTGTGTTTCTCCAGCAGGGCGATGGTGCGGTCGGGCAGGGCATTGCCCTCGCTCTTCCAGAATTCCCAGCCGATATCGCCGTGCACGTAGGTCGCGTCGAAGCCGACCGCGTCGAGCACGCGAATCGCCTCCGGTAGAACCTGGTTGCCAATGCCATCGCCAGGCATTGACACGAGTGTGTGTTTCGCCATGAATCCCTCCATTGCTGAACTGCCGAATTGTCAAATTGCCGAATTGTTCACGCCGTGCTTCGATCCGGCAATTCCGCACGTCTGCAGTTCAGCAATCACGGGTACTAAGATCGCAGTCGCCGCGCAACCAGGTTCTCGACTCCGCCCGCGACCACCAGCGATTGTGGCACGGCGCCCAGCGGGGGGAAACGGAACTGGTCACTACGCCATGTGACCACGCCGCTGGTGAAGTCGATGGCGACCTCGTCACCCGGAATGATCGTCTTCCCCCCTGCCGCGATCTGCTGTGCAAAGTCCGCCTTCAATCGTTTCACCAGTTCCGGAATCTCGATGCACAGGAAGCCGTTGTTGAAGGCATTGCGTAAATACGTTTGCGAGAACGAGGCGGCGATGAGCAGCGGAAAGCCTTTCGCCTTGAGCGACGTTGCCGCCTGCTCGCGGCTGGAGCCTGTGCCAAAGTTGGCGCCGCTTACTATCACGTCGCCCGGACGAGTAAGCTTCGGAAATTCGGGATCGTAATTGGAGAAGGCAACATCGGCCATCATCTGCGGCGTGACGTCATCGCGATAAGTGTAGCTGCCGGGATAAATCGCGTCGGTGTTGAGGTTGTCTTTGGGCACAAATACCAGACGACCGCGCAGGCGCTCGGGAAATCCGGGAATGATCTCCACCGTCTCGCCCGCACTCTCCGACCGGCGCCCCACTTGCAGGTTCTTGTAACGCGCCAGCATGCCGCCGGTTTTCTTGCGATCGTCACGCTCTCCTGACGGACGCCCCAGCGTTTCCGGCCCGCAGATATAGCCGGCCACCGCACTTGCCGCCACCACCGCGGGCGATGCGAGGTAACACTGCGCCTCGCGGGAACCCATACGTCCCTTGAAATTGCGGTTGGTGGCGGAAATCCCGACCTCCCCTGGTTCCAGCAATCCGACACCGAGGCCGATGCATGGTCCGCACCCGGCCGGCAGAGTGGTTGCGCCAGCTTCCTCCAGGGTGCGCCAGATGCCGCGCCTCTCCGCTTCCTCCTGTACCCGCTTGCTGGCGGCTCCGAGGTAGAACTTGACCGAGGGCGCTACTTTCTTGTTCAGCAGCACCAGCGCCGCTTCCTCCAGGTCCTCGACGCGCGAGTTCACGCACGACAACAGGTACGCCTTCTGGATGGCGACCTTCTTTTTTTCGAGTTCGACCAGGGAAGTCATCTCCTGCACCGTGTCGGGGCCGGACACGTGTGGCGTGAGGTGCGAGAGATCGAGCGTAATGCGCGCAGCGTAATCGGCATCCGCGTCCGGGTGCGGCGGATCGGTGACCCACGATCTTAAGTCCGCTTCGCTATAGCGCGCGGGCTCGCCGCGTTGTAGGCGCTCCTGTCTCCGTTCGCGCAGCCACTGGATCGTGATCTCATCGCACGGGAACCAGCCGACCAGGGCGCCCCACTCGGTCGTCATGTTGGCGATCGTCATGCGGGCATCCAGGGAGAGCGACGCAACACCCGGTCCGCTGAATTCCACCGCCGCATTCAGAACATGCACATTGAACGCGCCACAAAGGGCAATGATCACGTCTTTGCCGGAAACGCCAGGCGTCAGCGACCCATCGAGCACCACCTGCACGGTTCGCGGAATCTGCCACCAGAATTCGCCGGTTGCCCAGATGGCAGCGGCATCGGTGCGGACCACAGGCGTGCCGATCGCGGCGAGCGCGCCGTACATGTTGGAATGAGAATCGCTGGCGACGACGAACGATCCGGGCGTGACGTAGCCACGCTCGCACATGATCTGGTGACCGATGCCGGTGCCTGCCGGATAAAAATCAATGCCGTGCTCGCGCGCAAAGGCCTCGATGGCGCTGTACTTCTTACGGTTCTCCTCGCATTGATTCTGGATGTCATGGTCGAGCGCGAACACAGGCTGGCGCGGGTCATGGATTGTTGTCGCACCGATGGACTTGAACTTCTTTATTACCGCCGAAGTGTTGTCGTGGGTCATGACATGCTTCGGACGGATGGAGACGAAGTCGCCCGCCCGCACGGCACGTTTCGGGCCCTGGGCAAGGTGCGCCTGCGCGATTTTTTCAGTGATCGTCTGACCCATGGGCCATCCCTTTAGTTTGGTTAGCAACCATGCGTTTCTCCTTCAGCAGCTTCATCAACCCGCTAACGGATTCCAGCTTTTCCAGGTTCCACACTGCCTCGCGGATCTTTTCTTGCGCGGCGCGCGACATCACCGGCCCCGCCAGCGCCGCGAACTTCTCTTCAATTTCGGCATCCGACAAACGGTTGCGCGGATCGCCCTTAGGATAGTCGAGCTGCCGGGTGAACTCCTGCCCTGACGTAGTGCGAACGGTCACGATGACGCGCTGCAAGGCGGGGAATACTTTTTCGATTTCGGGATCGCCGATCACTTCAACCTTGCGCAGTTGCGCGCGAATCTTCGCGTCCATGATCTTCTCCGGCGTGAACTGCGCCGGCGTGACCTGGCGGTCCACCAGGGCGGCGGCGATCACGTAAGGCAGCGAATGGTCGGCGGTTTCCTTGGTGTGAGGATCGTACTTGCTGGGGTCGGAGAGGATGTCGGCGGCGCGCGCCAGCGAACGAATGTGGACTTTTGCCACCTGGTCGGGCTTGAGGTCGTGCGCATGCACCAGGTCAAGTACGGCCGAGATGGGCGCGTGCGTAAGCGCCTCGGTAGGGAAGAACTTCATCCCGCATTGGGTGATGCGCCATGACTGCCCCAGCCCTTCTGTCAGCACGTCCAGTTTCCACTCGGGCCCGAAGCAATGCGTCAGCCCCTCTTTGCCATCCACCACGTGCTCGGGGCCGGTGTAGCCCTTTTCGGCCATGAGGGCGGCCAGCACGCCGGACTGCGTCGCCATCGGGTCCACGGTGTTCTTCATCATGGTTAGCTTGCCGGCGGTCACCGCCCCGAAGGTTGCATGGCGGGACGCCGAGATGCCGATGGCGTGCTGAATCTGCTCCGCTGAAAGATGCAGCGCACGTCCGGCCACGATTGGCGAAATGAACGCTGTCAATGTTGCGTGATGCCAACCGCGCTCGCGAATGCCGGGAAAGGCTGCCTCGCAGAAGCGGCACTCGAACTCATGGCCGAGCACCAACCCCACGATCAATTCACGGCCATCGCTGCCGGAGCGCTCGCAGCAGGCCAGTGCCGCGGGAAAAATGTCGGAGGGATGCGAGGGGTCCTGCTTCCAGTAGATGTCGTTGTAGTCCATGCAGCGGATCATTAACGCGTTCGCCAGCGATGCCGACACGGCGTCCACGCGCTTGCCGCTGCCGATCACCGTGCACGGGCCGCGGCCGGCGATTTCGTCCAGCACTTGCAGCGCCATGACGACGTCGTGCTGGCGGTAGCCGCCGAGGGCACAGCCGATTGAGTCCAGCAGGAATCGCTTCGCCTGGTAAACGGCGTCGGGGGAGAGGTCTTCAAACTTGAGCGACGATGCGAATTGCGAGATCGGTCCGGTGATCGTCATTTCAGATTTCTGAACGGTTCGTAGGCCATAAAGTCGGCGTGGTGCACGATGATTGCTTCCGTGGAGCGCCGCACATGATCCCCTTCGGCGGCGTGGGCGGCGATGATGTGGCAGACCGCGTCAGGCACCCCGCACTCCATGGCCAGCGCTACGCCGGTGAAAGGGTGCCGCAGCAGCTCACCGCGTTTCGATTGCCGCGTCTTGCCGCCCACATTCTCGTATTCCAAAAGCTTTCCAACGTCCGCGAGGATCGCGCCCGCGATCACGACGTCCATGTCGATGGCCAGAGTGCGGCCCATGTGCTCGCGCATGGCCTCGGCGGAACGGCGCGCGATGTGGACCACACAACGTTTGTGCTCCATGAATGTCGCCGTGCAGTTCGGCACCAGCAGCGTGAAGGGAATGCGTTCCAGGTCGTCGGGCGTCAACGGAGAGAGCTCGAATGCCCGCGACCAGGTGCGCGCCACCTTCTCGAGCAAGTCCTTATTTTGTATCCACTCCAGCTCCGGCCAGAGCCGGCGGACGGCGTCGTGCAGCGTGCCGGCAGCTGCGTCAGGCATGGTCAGCGCCTCCCAGGAAAACCATTAAGCATAGCGCATGTCCATCAGCTCGCGGACTTCCTTTCGAAAGGTACGGAAAAACTGACAGACTGATAGCCGGCCAAAAGAGAAACCCGGGGCTGCGCCGCCCCGGGTTCCTTTTACTCGCGCGTCCCTGGTTTGAGCGCGCTGCGAGTGATTCCTGTGGCCTCAGCGGCTCAAGCCGCCGCTGTGAAGTTCCCTTCGGCACGACAGAAGTCGTGCCGACACAAGCTACTTCCTCCCCTTCCCATTCTTGCCGGCCAGGACCCGCGGCTTGGCAGCCTTGGCCGCCTTGGAAGTGCCGTTGGCGAACAGGATGTCATCCGCCTGCTTCTCATCGACGTCCATGATGTACTCGATGCCGCTGATGCGGGCAGCCTCGGTCGTCAGGGAGGCGATGTCGTCGCGGGTGATGTAATGCAGGGCGAACTTGCGCGCGCCGGTCATGAACTGCCGCAGTCCCTGCGCCAGCCGCTGGTTGTAGGTGTAGACGCCGATGGCGCCGATGGGCAGCTTCTTGAAGCGGTCGCCCAGGATGTGACGCAACTCGTGCGCGGTGACGAAGATCTCATCCACGCCCATGCCGAAGCGCTGGATGTAGATGGGCAGGTTTTGCGACTCGATGGCCTTGCCGATGTTCTTGGCCACCATCGCCGCCGCCAGCGGTGCGCGGGCGTAGGCGATCAGCTTGGCAAACGGGGCGCCGAGCGCGAGTCCTTTGAACATCTGGTCTTCGAAGGTGAAGCCGCCGGCGAAAGCCAGGTCGGGCAGGAACATCTTCTTGCTGGCCAGCTTGCAGTAGTACTGGTAGACCAGCGAGTGCAGTTCGACCGAGGGGATGCCCCACTCGTTCATCATCCGCCACGGGCTCATGCCGGTGCCGCCACCGGCGCCGTCGACGGTGAGCAGGTCGAGTTCGCAAAGCGAGGCGTACTTGACGGCGCGTGCTGTGTCCTCGGGCCTGTATGCGCCGGTCTTCAGCGTGATGCGCTTGGCGCCGCACTTGCGCAGCTCTTCGACCCGCTTCATGAAGCCGTCGAGCGTGACCATGCCGACGCGGGAGTGGCGCTCGAACTCGTGGAAGGCGCCGCGCTTGAAAGCCTCGATAACGCCGGGATCGGACGGGTTAGGAAGAACGACGTAGCCGCGCTTCTGCAACTCCTGCGCCTTGTTGAGATCGCGGATTTTCACTTCGCCGCCGATATCCTTGGCGCCCTGGCCCCACTTCAATTCGACCGACTCGACGCCGAGGTTCTTGATGGCATATTCCTGCACGCCGAGCATGGTGTCCTCGACGTTGGCCTGGAGAATGACCTCGCCGTAGCCGTCCAGCTGCCAGTCGCGGTAGGAATCGACGCGCCACTTCAGTTCGGGGGCGGAGATGACTTTGCCGCCGGCAAACTGCGAGTTCATGTCCATGCCGGTGACGTTTTCACCGATCGCCATGGGCACGCCGCTGATGGCCAGGCCGGCGGCGTACTCCGGCCAGTTGTTCTTGGCGACGTTGGTGGAGCCCATGGCGGCGCCGATGAGCGGCATCTTGCACTTGATCCCGTTCTTTTTGTTCGCGCCGATGGTGACTTCGAGGTTGACGTTGGGGAACAGGGCTTTGTTGCTGTCCGGTTCGCAGCCCCACGCTCCGGCGCAGCGCCCGAGGATGGTGAAATGCGACAGGTCGACCGGGTAGTCCTTCTGCGAGGCGGTGGTGATGATGCCGAACGGTTGCGGGTAGATCATCTCCGGGCCGCGATAGGCCGACTTGCCGATCTCGCACATTCCGATGCACCCGTCAATGCAGGTGGTGCACATTCCGCTGAACGGGCTGACCGAGTCCTCGGTACGGTTCTTGGTCAGCGTCGCCGCGGAAGCGTTCAGGCGCGTGTAGGTCATTGGTGTTCTCCTAAAGATCTCTGTCTAACTCGACCAGCTTTGAGCTCTGAGCTGTGAGCTTTGAGCTCTGAGCTGTTAGTGCTTACCGCTCGCTTGGAACAGCCGATTTCACCTTTCGCGTCAAGGAAGTCAGCATTCGGCGGACCTCCTCGAGTTGGGTGTCCAAACGCAGGAAATCTGTTTCTTCCAACAAACCCAAGTCCTTGGCCAGGAGCAGGTGATAACTGAGTTCGCTCGCCGAGCCCGTGGCGATCAACAGAAAGCGCGCGAACTCCGCATCCGATCTGCGC